>JAWOEM010000353.1:0-7837 GCA_046482785.1 Salinivirgaceae bacterium | reverse complement strand
CAAGTTACTGATAAAAAGCGTTCTGTGTTCAATTTCGGTAGGTTCAAACAGCGAGCTGTTCAGGTAAGGAATTTTTTTAAATGCCTCCTTAATATCTTCATTGCGTTCGCTTTGTTTACGGGCAAGAACCTGGAAAAACAAGCTATTGAGATCGTCGTAATTATGAATTTTATCGGAATGGAGAAACTCGTATGATTTATCGCCTTTGTGATAGGTTACCAACTGACCTTCCATCAATTTTAAAAACAAGATACGATTGATCCATGTAATGCTCAGCTCAAGTGCCACGTTAAAAAGACGCTCCTGCAAGTTTTCGCCAAATTGCGATGGTTTCTCCAGTCGCGATATTTTATCAAGACTATCGAGTTGAATTATCGCATTCTCCAGCACCGATCCTGTATTGCGTTCCCCATCGGGTGCACGTTCAATTAGTTTTTTCCCTTTTTCTTTTCGTTCCGAAAGGCCGATAATGTGGAGCAATTCGCTGTAAAAGCGTTTGTCGAGGCTATTGCTATCGTTTGTAAAAGGCAACTTTAGCAAGTGTTCCGGCGAGAGTAGTTTAAAGAGGGCAATGAGCTTTGTGTCATCTTTTTTATCGCTATTCAGCAGCGGTTTTTCGTAATCGCGAATATCGAAATGAGTAAATTCAATTTCAGTTGTGATGTTTTCCACGAAAGGCGCGGCAATTTGCGTATAGAAGAAATCGGTTTTTGTACCGGACAACCGTCCTGCTTCAAAATCTTCAAATTGTTTTACCAATTTTTTATTTTCGGCAAACAATTTCTCGAACACATTAGAATCAAAAACAAACCATTCGTTGATGTTGGTAGCTATAATGTGTTTTATTTCGGTGTTTTTATTTAAAATGCGCTCTCTCAGGTAGTAAAGAACCAGTTCATGAAATGCCTTTACATTGATGTTGGTTTTTGTGAGCATTTCACTCTTATTCGTTGGTTTTTTGGTTTCAATAACCACTCCCACCGGGCTTTCGGCCTTTTCGGCAGTATGAATCACCAAATCTGTTCGCCCTTTGGTATTGATAAAATAGTGTGGTCTGTAATACGTTTCTTTCAGAAAATCGGAGACCAGATTTTTATGAAATTCTTCAGATTCGGTTTCATTAACACTTTTAATGAGTTGGGTTAGATTTGCTTTGAAAATCTCAATTTCCGATCTGTTAGGCTTAACTTTTAAAAAAGCTTTGTTTAGCGCCTTTCGGGGCTTCAAATGGCTTATATTCATACATGTATAACTAAAAATTCAACATCAACTATAAAAATTCAATCAACCGAATAGTGCATAAACCGTTTAAATAATCTGTATGTACAGGACGTTTTCCGGACATTTGATCAGTCCAAATATAATAAAGTTTACAAGAAGAGTGAAAGAAAAGCCGGTAAAGATTACTCATCGTAAAGGTAAGGGAGTTCGAGTTTTTTTACGCGTGATCGAATGGAGCCGGGGGTTCGCCCGAAATATTCTGCCATGGTTTTAATTTTTTCGCCTTCGCAATACATTCGGGTGAGTTGCAAATCGAGGTCTTCTGTCCAGGGTTGATAGGCCTTTTTGTGTTTGGCCTTAATTCTGGCCATCTGCTCTTCGTATTCGGTATTTTTTGGTGCAACCGAGCCTGATGCCGATTCAGATGCCGATTCATCTTCCAAATCCTCATCGGTTTCAACCGCTAAAACGCGAATAGAATCGAATACAGGGAAATTTTCGGGAAGCAGTTCTTCCGGAATATGAATGCACGTTCTGGCACGCGTTACGGCCACATACAAAAGGTTAACTTCTTCATTAAGCCGTGTTAAATCGAGTTTTTCGCGCTGGTGCTGAACGGCCAGTTTTTCGAGTTTATCTTTGGTTACAAAATCATCAACCAAAAACACCTCGTCGTACTCCATTCCTTTACAGCGATGCACGGTAGAATAAATCATTCGGGCAGAAGTTTTATCATCGCCATCGACGTGTCGGTCTTTAATTTTTTTAATGATGCCGGGGATTTTGGTTCCGTACTTTTTTACAATTTCCACCATCATACCCAATTGTTTATCTTCGGTGCTTTCGATGTACTCTACCAAATCGTCTAAGTTGCGCATCTGGCGAATCATTTTATCGCGTATCAGTCGCCGCTTTCCGTTATACAGGTTCAACACATCGTAGAGCGACGCCCCTTCATCGGCATAGGTGTAGGAATTAATATTGCCTTCGAAATAAATTTTTTCGGTGTCGCCCAACTCGGTAACATGTTCGATGGCTCGCATAAGCAAACCAAGGTTTGTGCGTGCCAGCACTGCCTTGGAATTTGTGGTTTTTGAATTGCCAACACCCGATAATTGAATAGCTCCCGGGCTATTGGTCAGTTTCTTCATGGCCACGGTTTGCTTGGCCAGCAGCGCCACTCCTTCTCCAAACCGAAAGCTGCGCGAGAGGTTAAAATGCTGAAAGTCGACTTTTTCCAGCGAATTAACCGCGTAACGCCATCCATAAATTTGCTGATGGCTATCGCCAACAATCACCTTCACAGCCTTTTGGCGCAAAAATACGTCGAGCATGGCTCCTGAGGCATCCTGCCCCTCATCGAATAAAATATAATCGTAATTGAGAACAGGTTTCTGAAGTTGAAATTTCTTTAAATAAAAATCGTGCGTAATTTCTACCTCTGCCCTATCCATTTTTGCCAAAAAAACGCGGGTAAATTTTTCAATAATTTTATAGTACGAACGAACAAAACCCTTTGCTTTTCGATCGAAAACCACATCTAAGTAATTAAGGTCGTGCACCTTGGCCTTATCGCTATTGCAAAAGTAAGCGGCAAATTTATTGACATGTCCGGCAACAATGTACTCGGCATGCTTTTCGCCCGTAACATAAATCTTTAGCAAATCGACCAGCTCATGGGTTTTATATCCCTGGGAACGCACTTTGTAGCTACTCCCTGCAACAACGCGTTTAAAAGCAAGCGAATGGGCTGTTTCTACTTTTACATTGGGCAGTCCGGCTTGTTGAAACTTATCAATAGCTTCTGTTTTTACCGATCGGTTAAATGCCAGATAAAGAATTCGGCTTTGCCGGGGTTTTGCTTTCGCGTACGCCACCACAGTTGTGGTTTTCCCCGATCCGGCAACGGCATTGATTCGGATATCGCCTTCAGAAGCAATTATTTGTTGTTGTTCATCAGTGAGTTTCACACAAAAAATGCTTTAAAATTGTTGCCCAAAGATAAGGGTTCAGTTGTAAAACGTATAATATTTTTTGAATATCCGTACCATGCATCATGCAGCGAAATCACAGGCTGTGTTCGCCACATTTTCTATGCGTCGTGTAAAAATAGTCAGTCTAATAACAGCAAAACTTAAAGCTGCACCTTATTGAGAATTTCAAGTAACAGCGGTTTAAGCCCTGCAAAGAAAAATTCTATGGCAATTATCATCACGATAAGTCCCATGAGCCTCATCATTACTTTTATTCCCATATCGCCCATCCATTTCACCAATTTTCCCGATGAAAGCAACACTACAAATGTAATGGCCATAACGGCAACCAATCCGCCTATGAGCACCATTTTATAGCCGAACGTCTCCGAATCTTCCATCAAAACAATGGCATTGGTAATGGATCCGGGGCCGCAAATCATGGGAATGGCCAACGGTGTGATGGCAATATCGTTGGAAAACTCGGTTTCTGTTTCGCCCGACGATTTCATGCGTGAAAAACGTGCCTGAAGCATGTCGAACCCAACCAAAAAGAAAATTACGCCACCAACAATTCGCAAGCTATCGATGGATATGGAAAAAAACTTGAAAATAAATTGACCGGCAAATGCAAAAACCAAGAGCATGGCGAGTGATATGAGTGTTGCTTTAAGTGCGGTTACATTTCGTTGACGAACTGTCATTGAGGCAGTCATACTCATAAATACCGGCATCAGCGCAAGCGGATTTATAAGTGTAAAAAACGACGTAAAAACAATTAGCGAAAACTCATAAACACTCATGGCTGAATTAATTTATTTTTTTGATTATCCGTTTTTGCACCCAAACTGAACGTGATGATGCATTTGCCTCTTGCTCTTCTGCGTGTTTTTTAAGTGCAAAAACGGATATTAAGATTTATTTTTTACGAATAAAAATGGTTATCGGCACACCGTGAAAATTAAAATGCTTCCGCAACTGATTTACCAAAAACCGCTTGTATGGCTCCTTTACGTACTGCGGCAAGTTGCAGTAAAACGCAAATGTAGGATAATAGGTCGGCAACTGGGTGATGTACTTAATTTTAATGTATTTTCCCTTTAGCGCCGGTGGTGGTGTACGTTCGATAATTGGCAATAGAAGCTCGTTGAGTTCAGAGGTTTTTACCTTGCGCCTGCGATTTTCGTACACCTGCTGCGCCAGCTCCAAAGCTTTAAAAATGCGTTGTTTGGTAAGTGCCGAAATAAACAAAATGGGCACATCTTCGAATGGCGACAACCGTTCTTTGATTTGTTTCTCCATTTCTTTGGCAGTGTTGGTCTGCTTTTCGACCAAATCCCATTTGTTAATGAGTACAACCACTCCTTTGTTATTTCGAACGGCCAGGTTAAGAATACTAACATCCTGACTTTCAATACCAATAGTTGCGTCGATCATTACCATACACACATCGGCATATTCTATAACCCGCACGCTGCGCATGACAGAGTAAAACTCTAAATCTTCCTTTACCTTGGCCTTTTTGCGCAATCCGGCCGTGTCGACCAAAAACAGATCGTGCCCAAACTTGTTGTAGCGCGTATAAATGGCATCGCGAGTGGTTCCCGAAATATCGGTAACAATATTCCGTTCCTCATCGAGTAAAGCATTCACAAGCGACGATTTCCCGGAGTTTGGTCGCCCCACAACCGCAATACGCGGCACATCTTCGTGGTCTTCTTCAGGTTGCTCTTCCGGTAGTAGTTCCACTACAGCATCGAGCAAATCGCCTGTTCCACTACCACTGTTTGCCGAAATATTATGTAATGTTTCGTACCCCAGAGAATAAAACTCCGTAGCGTCGAGTAAATGGTGGCTATTATCGACTTTATTTACAACTAAAAGTGTTGGTTTATTTACGGTACGCAAAATACCGGCTACAGCCTGATCGAGGTCGGTAATTCCATTATGCACATCGACCATAAACAGAACAACATCAGCTTCATTTATGGCAACTTTTGCCTGTTTACGTATCTCAGCTTCAAAAACATCGTTCGAGTTGGTTACATACCCACCGGTATCGATTACTGAAAACTCCTTGCCATTCCACAACGCAGTTCCATAATGCCGGTCGCGCGTTACTCCTTCTTCACTATCGGTAATAGCCGCACGCGATTCGGTAAGTCGGTTAAAAAGTGTCGACTTACCCACATTGGGCCTACCTACAATTGCTACAATACTTCCCATTTTATTATTATTTATTCTATATAGCCGAATTTTCTCAGTTTCTTATCGTTATTTCTCCAATCGGGGTCAACTTTCACCACAATTTCGAGGAAGACTTTTCGTCCTAAAAACTCCTCCAAATCGAGGCGTGCTGCTGTTCCCACTTTCTTCAGTTTTTCGCCCTTATTGCCTATTAAAATGCCTTTTTGCGATTCGCGCACAACGTAAATATTCGATTCGATGCGGGTTATTTTCTCTTCCTCCTTGTACGATGCAATCTCCACCTCTACCGAATAGGGCACTTCCTGCTTGTAGTAGAGCAAGATTTTTTCGCGTATAATTTCCGAGGCAAAAAACCGGATCGAACGGTCGGTAAGTTCATCTTTTGGAAAATACGGATCGCTCTCGGGCAAATGATGCATAATATAATCGAACACCCTATCGACATGCAACTTATGTTTTGCCGCAATGGGCAAAATAGCGGCATTGGGTAACTTTTCTGCCCACTGATCGACCAACGACTCCAAAGCCATTTGGTCGGTTTGGTCTATTTTATTTATCAATACCAGCGTGGGCTTATCCTCTTGCTTTATTCGCTCAATGTACAACGTATTTTTATCGGGTGTTTCTACCACATCGGTAACGTACAAAATGACATCGGCATCTTCAATGGCGCTATCGACAAAGCGCATCATCGATTTTTGCAATCGGTAACTGGGTTTTATAATTCCCGGCGTATCGGAATACACAATCTGAAAATCTTCTCCGTTTACAATTCCCATAATGCGGTGTCGGGTAGTTTGCGATTTATTGGTAATAATGGAGAGCTTCTCCCCTACCAATTTATTCATTAGTGTTGATTTCCCCACATTGGGGTTACCCAAAATATTTACAAAACCAGCTTTATGCGCCATAATTACATTTTTTGATGTCTATTTGTTTATCAACAAGCATTTTCAGCCCACAAAGATAGCATTAAAATTTTACGCAGCCAGCATTAAATGGTGCGCTTTCGCAGAAATACAGAAAGGACGTTGCATAATTGTTCTCTGCCTGGTTTGGGAAGGCTCAATCGACACAATGAACTGCCAATTAGACGATTAAATTACAGCCGCTACTTTTTTATGAGTTCTTTCAGGTTGATGTTTCGCTCATTTATTTCTACTGTTTTGGTGGTAGCGCCTTCGGCATACATAAACTGGCCGGTAATGATGAAGGGAATATCTTCGAGGGTGCCCTCGTCGGGTTTTAGAACGTAACTAACGATAAAATGCTGCTCATCGGGCAGGTTCATCCATAAGAACTTAACATTTCGGTTGGTTTTGTTAAAAACAAATATGGCTCCGTTACTCACCAGACTTTCGGCTGTATAACCTGCCGGCACAGCCTCTTCAATTTTGCCAAATCCGTTTAAATCGCCTTTATTCACAAGCACATCGACCTCGGCATAACCGCTGTCGTTCAAATAAGGCTTTTGGCGTATGGCACTCACCCCCATTTTTTTGATGTAGCTGTACTCGAAAACAACCTGTTCGGTTTGGGCTATATTTTCGGTTTTCGTAACCGTCATTATATGCGGTCTGGCTTCGGCACGGAATGTGCCTCCCGCTGTACCAACAGACAATTCGCCACGTAGCACTTTGTACCCTTCGACGTTTGGTGCAACTTTTAACCCGAAGGAAACCGCAAAGCCGCGATCTTCGGGCATTTTAAGCCAAATAATTTTCAGGTTTTCGCCATCGAATTCATACTTTCCATTGCGCGATTTTTTCTCAATGGGCTCAAACCCCGAAGGAATTTTCACGGTAAGCCGGCCAAACCCGTCGGTATTTCCTTTATTGATCTGGACATTAATGATAATATCGGATCCGGAATAGACCTGCTCCGGCCCCTGTAAAGTTAGGCCTACACTTTGAGCAGTAAGCGCTCCGGCGTATAATAGCATTATAAAAAGCGAAATATACTTCATGTGTTTAAATTTATTGTCAATATACAAAATCCGTGATTCCAATCGTGCAAAAAAAGGCATATTTCGATTGTATCGAAAGGTCAACCCCAAACCTACAGAAAAAACCACAAAGAATAATTATTTTTTTCGATTAGTAGACAAATTCAAAATTATTTTAGTTTCACTTTGACAGTATTTGAACTCAAAATCCACAAGGATTTTCGCCTTGAAAAATTAAATCTTTGCGGAATTTATGTATTAGATGGAATTTTACTGTCCGATTGAAAAACTGCTATATTGCTAAATGGTTAGTTGGGCTTTTCGATTTCCCTTTCACTACCGCTTCGAGGCTTTTGTATTAAATATTGTTAGACTTAGCGAATTTTCTATTTTTTGTACTTGAGGATATTGGGTAAAAAGGTACTTCTTATACGGGTCTCCTGTATCATTTGCAAAGCCAACGACGGCAAGGTTTGGCATCCTGTAAAGG
>JAWOEM010000337.1:0-4215 GCA_046482785.1 Salinivirgaceae bacterium | reverse complement strand
TTTTTCTAGATGCGTATTGAGTCAATACTTTATCTGGCTGTAAGGCTTTGAATTTCCTGAAAACTTCCCGTGCCAAAATCTGAAATTTCCGTTTGGTTTCATCATTGGTATAAACGGCATTTACTGCTTTCTCCATTGCAGCTAATTTTTGCAAACCGGCTGCGTTTATCAATTCCTGCATATTGAAATTTACTTCGTCTTGTAAAAAAGATTCAGTTGCCTCTAATGCTTCTTCCAATTCTCTAATCAGTTCTTCCTTTGGTTTTACGGGTGGTTCATGTTTTTCTCCACCACCTCCTTCATCACCGCCAGAACCGTAAATTGCCAAAGCATCCAACAAGGCTGTGTAAGTTTCAATATAGTCCACAATTAAACCGTTGTTTTTACCTTCGCTGATGCGGTTGGCTCTTGCAATGGCTTGCATCAGCGTATGCGATTTTAAGGGCTTGTCTAAATACAAAGTGGAAAGGGAAGGTACATCAAAACCTGTAATCCACATGGCACAAACAATCACAAAACGGAAAGGGTCGTTTTCATCTTTAAACCTTGTTTCAAGATACTGGGTGTTCATTTTTTCCCGATGCGGTTCAATATCCAAATTCCATTTCTGAAATTTCTGAATTTCGTTTTGTTCCGAACTTACTACCACACAAATTTCCGTTTCCTTTATCCATTGCAGCTCACGACTTCTTTCCAGCAACTCCTGGTCGCCATAGTTGACTTTGGCAACTTCTTTTTCCAGTTGCTCCGTATATTTTTTCCAATAATGTGTAATTAAATCATACATCCTTACTGCCGTAAGTTTATCCAGCGCGATAAACATCCCTTTGCCTTTGTAGCCCCGATTGCAGAAATGCCAAACCGCATCTTTGGCAATGGCATCTAATCTTTTCCTGGCGGTAAGTATTGGATATTCCCGTGCAAAAAGCTGTTCAACCCTGCTGCGTTGATCGCTTTCCAAATCTTCACTTTCAGCATCAATTACTGCTCTGATTTGGTCATTTATAACAGGATTCTTCAATCCTAAATACTCTCCCCGGTTTTCGTAGTAAAGTGGTACGGTTGCACCGTCATCCACACTACGTTTGAAATCGTAACGGGAAACGTAATCACCAAAAATACGCCTGGTTATTTCATCGTCTTTGAAAAGTGGCGTTCCGGTAAAGCCAATAAATGAAGCATTGGGCAAAGCATTGCGCAGATTCATTGCTAAATTTCCGCCTTGTGTTCGGTGTGCTTCGTCTGAAATGACAATGATATTATCCCGCCTGGTGATTTCTTCTTCAAAGTTGAATTTATGAATCAGTGTAAACAAATAGCGGTGTTCTGAACTCAACAAACCTTTCAAATGTTTACCACTATTGGCTTTGAGTGAATCTTTTGTGCCTGCCTTTATCCGCGGCACTGCACCCACACCGCTATATGTGCCGTAAATCTGAGTATCCAATTCGTTTCGATCGGTAACAATCAGAAAAGTATAGCTGCCAATAAACTTGTGATGTATCTTTTGGCAGAAGAAAACCATTGAATAGGATTTGCCGCTTCCCTGCGTATGCCAAAACACACCGAGTTTTTGTTTTTCTTCCAAACTGATTTTCCCCAGTTTGTAGAGTTGTTCTTTATGCTGAATGTTTTCAATGGCTTTGTTTACGCCAATAAACTGATGGTTTCGGGCTATGAGTTTTAAAGGTGATCCCAAAGAGTTATCGAACAGAATGAAATTTTCAAACAAATCCAAAAAGCGATTCTTTTCGCAAATACCAACAATGATTCTGTCTAAAGCCACAATGCCTTCATCTTCTTCGGTAATTCGTTTCCATTCATGAAAGTGCTGATATTTGCCTGTAATACTTCCAATTCGGCTTTCGATTCCGTTGCTGAGCAGCACAAAAGCGTTGTAATAAAAGAGTTTTGGAATTACGTCTTTGTAGTCGGTAAAATTATCGTTGTAGGCGTTTTCCAGTTTGCGGTGTGCTGCTTTCAATTCGATGAAGAGAAGCGGGATACCATTTACAAAACCGATAATATCGGGTCTGCGTTCACGGTTGCTTTTTCCCTGAATCCAAAGTTGGCGGACGGCTAAGAAATTGTTGTTGTCTGCTGTTTCAAAATCAAAAATTTTGAGCGTTTTGACCTCACCCCCGTCCCCTCTCCTGGCAGGAGAGGGGGGAAGGACAACGGGAATGCCGTTGCGGAGCAGTTGATATTTCTCGTAATTTATTTCGGCCAATGACTTGGTGATACTTTCTTCAGTAAGTTTTTCGTAGGCTTCGTCATACGCTTTTTGTGGTAAGCCAGGATTAAACTCTTTTAATTTCTCAAGGAATATCTTTTTGAGCACCACTTCCTTTTTATTCAGCCTGCCCAGTGTGCTGCCTTCGCCAAAGCCTTCTTTGTTGTAAGCCAATAGCGTATCCCAACCCAACTGATTAAAAAATAAATCAATGGCTGTTTGTTCTATTAAATTATCCTCTGAGTATTCCCAAGTCATTTGTTTCTGTTTAAAATACTGATGATTAACTGTTTTACCGTTTCCATTTCTTCGGGTTTGCTTGTAGCAACAAAAAGGGTGAGTGCTGCCAGTGCTTCATTGCTCAGGAGCGGATTGTTGTTTTCCAAATAAAGCAAACCGTTTTTTTCCAGAAAATACAGGAAGCATGCTGCCCCTATGCGTTTATTACCATCTACGAACGAGTGATTTTTCACAATGAGATATAACAATGTAGCGGCTTTTTCTTCAATGGTTTCGTATAGTTCGGTTCCGCCAAAGCTTTGCTGTATCTGTTTTACTGAACTTTCAAAACCTTTATCCTTTGGCCTGGCAAATACATCAGAGGCAAAGGCGGATTTCATTTTGGCTATCACATTGAGGTATTCTTCCAAAACAGGATAGATGGTTTGCCTAATGGTTTTACCTTTGGCATCCAGTTGTTCGTGGTCGTAATCGTCCAGTAGTTCTAAGCCTTTGGCAAAAATTTGAAGCACTTCGCTGTCTTTGGCAGTTGCCTGTTGTGTGATGGCACGACTTAATATGCGAATACCCGTTTTCAGATATTCCACCTGGTGTTGCTTTTCAGCCAAACGCTTTTCGTTAATGGCATAGCCTTGCACCAGAAAATCTTTAAGCCGTTGGGTTGCCCACTGACGGAACAGGGTCGCCTGTTTTGAGTTTACCCTATAGCCAACCGAAATTATTACATCAAGGTTATAAAGGTTCATTTTTCTCTTTTTGCCGTCAGCAGCAACCTGTTCCAAAATGGAACAAGTTGAATCTTGAACCAATTCACCTGATTTATAAATATTCTGAATATGCTTGACTATGGCGGGGCGATTTACATCAAATAACATCGCAATCAAATGAGCATCGAGCCATACGGTTTCTTTATCCAATTTAACCCGAATTTCGTTGCCTTTAGGTGATTGATATATCTGTATTTCTCCTTTTTGCATATAAATATATTTAATTTGCCCATTGGCGAAATTGAGTGCCTCGTTTGGAGTTTATTCTGTAATTAACTGATAAGATTGCGTCATGGATATATAATTGAAATCAAAAATAAAACAAATTTTTTTAGTGCGACGATGAAAAGAAGGTAAACTTTCAATTCCGCACAGAGCAAAGGGCACAGAGCAGAGTGCAATAATTAAAAATCCTTATTCCACAAAGGCAGTTTACCATGCACTTCATAAAAACGTTGCATCAGCAGGGCTTTTGCAAAAGAGGGTAAATCGTTGTTTGATTCATCGATGGTTACAAACCAGTATATATCCAAACCATCAATGTTTTCTTCAACCATTTTTTTATTAAAGAAATCCTGACGTTTTATACCGGCCTGTTTGTTGTTGATCCTGCTTTTCAGCAATTGCCCTTTGAATTGTCCGTTTTGAGCAATTGTCCCGGAATTACCGATATTCACCAGTTCAACTTTTCCTCTGGTAAGCCTGATGATATAATAAACTCCCGGAAGCTCAGGAACATCTTTGCTAACTTCAGATAAGCTATCTCCTTTATTATAAAAGAAATGCCCACTGTTTTTATATTTTTTTGTTTCGTTAAACATATATGTTAAAATTACATTTCTATTTGTTCGTTAATCAGTTGTCTGAACTGTGATTGCAGCAGATTTTTGCGGCCGGCACGCGGTATTCGCCGGCCTTGATGACGGGCTGCTCGAGCCGGCCCAGCAAGCGCCACTTCCAGTGCGGCTCGGCCAG
>JAWOEM010000299.1:0-5552 GCA_046482785.1 Salinivirgaceae bacterium | reverse complement strand
GAACCCATCCGAACGGGATCACGTACCTCTCGCGGGACTGAGCCGCCCGAGCGCAGTAAATAGCGGCGATGCCAAAAAAAAAAGGTCAAAAACCATAGTTTTTGACCAACTATACTTTAAATGCCACGAAGCACTGATATATTCTGATGAGCATACAAAACAAAGACAATGCACAAGCAATGCCTAAAGTGAAGTACGACTATGTTTTACTACTTAGTACGTATTTTTACTTTGAGCAGGAAAAAATAGCTTTCATTATCGTCGAGTGGTAAAAACTGATAATCAAGCCGTTCACCTGTTTTTCTGGCAATATCGATCAGGCCTAAACCCGCTCCGCCTTTTTCAGAGAGAACCCCTTGCCTGATTTGTTTTTTATACAAAACTTTAAGCTCCTCTTTATTCATGCTATTAATCTCATCGATTGACTCTTTTAACTCATCAATTCGATTTTTGAATATTTTGTTGGCAGTAATAATATTCCAGTGTTCTTCGCTCTTACCGACAATAAACATTCCGTTTCCAATACGGTCGTCCTCATCATAGGAGTCAGAGTGTTTCGTCATATTTTGCAGACACTCTACCATTACATGAAAAACTCTTCTACGGATTGTTCTATCCTCATTGGCTTTCTCCATATTCTGTTCAGCCATGGAAGTAAACATTTTCATTATATCATGGCTAAATTCTCCCTCATATACAAGAGAGAATCCATTGGAAACCATTTCATCGTGAAGGGAAAGAACCGTTTTAATGAAATTGAATTTTGTGCTCATATTTCTTCTCATCGTTTTATGAATATGTGTAAAAATACAAATTTTTCAGTTTAAGCCAACTTTTCTACAAAACTAATACTAATTAATTACTATTTTCAGGTCAAATAACCCGTTATAAAACAATATTTCAAAAACAACGGTTTAATATCTGCCTAAACTGGGCAAGTATTTTATTTTTATTAATCCTTTTACTGATTTTGTATTTTGAACAGATCGTACCCTAACCCATAGGAAATATAATCGGCCTTACCAAAACGTGAGGTTAAACCACCTACAATTCGGGTACGTTCGGTGAGTTGTATTTCCAACAGCCAACGGTTATACACATCTTTTCCGGTGGGCGAAATTATGTATACACCAAATTCAAACGAGAAATAAACCGGGTGCATATTTAGCATATAGCCAGCCTGTGCTCCAAGCGAGTAGTAATCACCAGTTTTCATTTCGAAGTCGTCTAAAGGTGGTAGATAGTCAAATTTCCGACCACTTAAAATTTTAATCGCAGAGCGGTCGTAAAACATACTAATGCCACCACCCCAGGCGTGAGCAGGACGAAACGTATGCCATGCATTTACATGCATGTCGGCTACGAGAAACTTTACACCATCAATCGGTGGCGACTCTTTAAAACCGGCTCCGCCATAGAGTGTTATTCTGGTGTTCTTTTCTTTTATTTTCAATGATTGACTTTGGGTCTGGACATCGGTAATTTTATAATTATATCCGAGAGAATAATATAACGTATTGACCCCCCAATTTGGTAAAGCGCTATTCCCGTTTGATAAATGAAAAAGCCCTCCGTTAAAACTAGCCTCATGCTTTGGAGCAAAGCGATAGGCGATGCCTGTAGATACGCGTAAAAATGCATTCCATGCCGACCCATTCACAATATTCAACGGATTACTTTCCGGATTATAAGGGTTATCGACATATCCTATTCCGGCGCCAATATCATAACACCACTTCCATCGCTGTTTTTGTAAAAATGACGATCCAACGTAAAGATACATTGCATAGGCATTTCCAAGGTAACTACTTCCCAACTGCGAAGCCTGAAATCCCATACCATAATGGGGCATCTTTAAATCATTTTCCCAAGATTTAAGTCCACTACTATAAAGCCCAACCTGCAAGCCTAATCCATAAGGCGGATACTGTAACAGATAATTAATGGCATCGTGATGAGCATAACTGTTCCCCGCTAACCCTTCCAATTTTAAGTACAACCGATCTTTTACTGATATGCTATCTTGTGCATGAGTAAATTGCATACAAATGATTAGAAATGCGAGCGTGGCAAAAATATGTTTAGCCCAAATCATTATACAAACTCCGGACATGCGCTCTTGTTTTTCTATTTTAACAATCAGTTTATGATTCTTCAGAAACTCCAAATAACTACTTTCCCTCACCATAATAGATCAATTTTCCGTTTCCATAAACTGTTCCTTCGATTTCTGGAGTTCCATATAAATGAATATCTCCCCCGCGGCGTATTTCATAGTTGAAAATTTGCGAAGCATGAAACCATACGTCGAGATAAGATTCTTGTCGCACAATAACTTTTGGCACACTAATACGGGAAGCATCAATTTTCGATTCTCCACGATTCAACACATTAAGCACATCCATATTACCGTCCACCTCGGCTAATCCCGATGCACTCTCGATACTAATTTCCAATAAAGAAACATCGACTAAAAGTTGTGTTTCATACAAATCGCCAACCACTTGAAATAAAAACCGAGAATGCTTTAACGTGTCGACACAATAAAAACCTGCAGCAGTTTCCACAAACAGGTGCGAAAACCCGGGCGAGTATATAGTAATTACGGGCTTTTGAATATCGGTGTACCATTGAGCCGAGAACGTACTTTCGATGGTGAGAATTTCATCGGCTGCACTAAGTTTTATATCGGAAAGATGCTTGCGGTAAAAATTAACTTCGACATAAGTTGAGTCGCTATATTTATAAAAAACATCGGCAACAGCCTTTACGTTTACTCGATAAAAATCCTCTGTTTTCCGCACTTCAGTTACCCAATCACCTTCGTCGTAGAAAGCATCGCAACTAGTAAAAAACAGTAAGTACAAAGGCAAGCTAAGGATGAGCCACGCGGTAAATGAAGATATCTTGGTTGGCATTGAACTTGGGATTAATTTTAAAAAACATGCGGTCGATAATTCCTGCCTTTATGGTTTTTTTGTATTGCAGGTTAGGCAAATAAGGCTTCAACCGCTGAATACGTTCATCGAGGCGCTTCTGCCCTACGAACAACACAAAATCGGGCGTTTGCGCAACTGAATCGAGAAAATAGCGAGGTGTAGATATTATGTATTCCCAGTTTGACCTTTTTGTTACAGAAAGTGGCGCTCCATATTCCTTATAGTCGGGTAATTTGTACATTTCGACCCATTTTTCCATATAGAAAAGAGGCATCGATCTTACAGACGTTCGGTTGGAGTCTTCGATTAATACGGTATTAATTGTATTTTTATGTTTTTGCAAATAGAGCATTGCTTCTACAGGTGACCGTTTTGAGTACATAGTTGATGCGGGCAAAATCAGGATAAAATTTACAATCCAGAAAAACATTACCATACTGCGGTGCAACCCGGGGTGATTGTTCCAAAAAACAGATTTCTGAATAACTCGATTCCACCCTACAACACTAGAAATAAGGATAAAAGGAAAGACAGCCATAATATGGCGTTCGTGTTGCTGTATTGAAAAAGAAAAGAACAGGAATACAAGAAATGCCGGCACGAATAATAATAGGTTACGGTTAGCACTTTTAACCCAGCCCACAAGCCAAAAAATGCTGATTGGGGGAATCAAAACTAAAAGAAGCATCACTGCATACATGGAAAATATAGTTCGCCGGGGTTTTGTAAAGGGAATCTCGATTTGCTGAAAGAATGTGGTCAATTCTGCGAAAGGCCGATCCCAGAAAAAATAATCGACAACTCCCTGCAGTAAGCCCATCGATAGGGCAAAACCAATAAAAGTAATGAAGGCTACTTTCCAACGCTTTTGATAAAGCAATACTCCAAAAAATCCAAGGACAAAAAGGAAAACAAACAACCAAACCGACATGGCTATCCCCAGAACCAGTCCGCCCAAAAACGCCCACTTATAGGGTTTATCGCGATACTGCGGCCGTAAAAAAAACCACGTAGCAAGCATAAGAAACGGGACGGCAAAAAACTCGGCAAAATTGTGCACACTAACAAATGGGAGCAGCCAAAACATGGCTACCAGAAGTCCTACATACCGGGCAATATCTTTTTCGCTTACCAAGTGCGTAATTCGGTAGGCATAGTTAACAACTAACAACGAAAACAATGCATGAATTAGTCGCACAATGAGCATTTTACTTCCGGCATTCATGACTCCCAGAAACTCAAGAAACTGAAAAAGCAAATAATGTAAGCCAACATAAGTAATGCTCTTCCCTTCTGGAGCTGCTTGGGGATTATCCTCCTCGCCGGGCAACCAATCTCTATAGGCCGTGCCATCGAGCCAGGCTTGTGCTGTTTCGATAACCATAAAATGGTCTTCGTGAACGGCATACCCTTTCGAAAAAATAACTGCCACAATACGAAACAGCAGCGCAATTAGAATAATCGCTCGTAATGGTTTCTGTGTCCAAAGTTGTGCAAAAAACTTCACTTCGCTATTATTGGTTTATTTTTCAATATTGTTGCTTCACTCAACTTAACAAAAAAGGGAGAGAGAGGCAAAACGAACAAACCCCTCTCTTACTAAACAGCCAAACAGGCATGCAATTTACTTTTTCTTAGTGAATTCCAGTATAATTATGTGGAGTAATTGTTTTCAACTCTTCCTTTACTGAATTACTGACTGGTAAGTTTTCGATAAACCGATGAATTGCATCTTCGGTTATTCTATCATTTTTTCGTGTCAGGTCTTTTAACTTTTCATATGGTTTCTCCACTCCTTCTCGACGTAAAATAGTCTGAATGGCTTCGGCAACCACTGCCCAGTTTTCGTCAAGATCGGAGTCGAGTTTTCCGGCATTCAAGATAAGCTTATCAACCCCCTTTAACAGAGCCGATAGTGCAATAAGCGTATGCCCTAAGGGCACGCCAATATTTCTTATAACGGTTGAATCGGTCAAATCGCGCTGTAGGCGCGATATGGGCAATTTTGCTGATAAATGTTCAAAAATGGCGTTGGCAATTCCGAGATTTCCCTCTGCATTTTCGAAATCGATGGGGTTCACCTTATGTGGCATGGCCGATGAACCAACTTCTCCTTTTTTAATTTTTTGCTTGAAATAGTCCATGGAAATGTACGTCCACATATCGCGACTAAAATCGAGTAAAATGGTATTTATTCGTTTAAGATTATCGAAAATAGCCCCCATATCGTCGTAATGCGAAATTTGGGTTGTTGTTTGTAACCGTTCAAGTTTGAGATGTTGGCGTACAAAATCATCGGCAAACGTATTCCAATCGATTTCGGGATAAGCCACGTGGTGGGCATTAAAATTCCCTGTAGCTCCGCCAAACTTGCCATTGGCCGGAATTTGTTTTAACAGTTCGTATTGTTTAAACACACGCTCTATAAAAACCTTTATTTCTTTTCCCAAAATGGTGGGCGAAGCCGGCTGTCCATGTGTACGGGCAAGCATTGGCTGGTCTTGCCACAAAATGGCTTTATCTTCGAGCTCCTCCATGAGGTTTTCCAGAAGCGGATAATAAAGTTTATTAACGGCATCGCGCAAAGCGGCCGGAAAAGCTGTGTTATTTACA
>JAWOEM010000109.1:0-14987 GCA_046482785.1 Salinivirgaceae bacterium | reverse complement strand
TACTGTTGTAGAATTAGTTCAAAAATATTTTCCGGAGCATATCCATAAATTAACTCCTTTTTTAAGTCCGGCGCAATGCCACGCAAAGCTCCTAAAGGAGCGCAATCCCAAGGCAAAAGTGGTTTTTGCCGGGCCGTGCATTGCTAAAAAATCAGAGCTTGGTTTTCCCGGTAATGACATTGATGCCGTCCTCACTTTTCGCGAATTACAGGAAATGTTCGACGGAGCTGGAGTAATGCCTGAGTTATTGACTGATACTACTACACCGCAATTTTATCCGTTTCACGCAGGTAATGGTCGGTTTTACCCTGTAGATGGAGGCATGAGCAATAGCTTGCACCCTGGAATAGAGCAAACAAGTTGTTCTTTTATGAGCTTTTCAGGAATGAGTACCATTAAGCTCTTGCTCGATCGGCTCCCCGAATCGCCTGACCATCCCCTATTTCTTGAACTTATGGCTTGTGATGGTGGATGCATAAATGGTCCCGGAAGGTTAAATGAAGTAAATGTTGTGCGAGCACGGGAGCGGATTTTGGTTAGTCAAAACCTAAATTCTCCACCAACTAATGACGATTGGTATGCGCAAAAGGTTGATGTTAATGCTGATTTTTGTTTTAATAATATAATTTCTGTTCCATTTTTTTCAAAAGGCGAAATTTCGGAAACACTATCATCTATTGGAAAACTGACCCCTGACGATGAATTGAATTGTGGCGGATGCGGGTATAGTACCTGTCGTGCATTTGCCCGTGCAATAC
This sequence comes from Salinivirgaceae bacterium, assembly GCA_046482785.1. Classification (GTDB taxonomy): domain Bacteria; phylum Bacteroidota; class Bacteroidia; order Bacteroidales; family Salinivirgaceae; genus Salinivirga. The sequence continues at coordinate 14,229 of JAWOEM010000109.1, read as the reverse complement.
TTGAAGGCAAAGCCGAACGCCAAATGTGCGTAAGTTACATGCGAAAAATGGCACAAAACAAGGCTTCGGTATTGTTGCATAAAATGCCATACGGCGTTGTAACTGTCGATGATCGGTTGAAAGTAATTGAATCGAACCAATTGTTTGCATCTATTTGGGGTGAAAATTCGCAATTAGCCTACAATGCCAAACCGGGGCTGGAGGGTGCAAGTATTGGAAAACTAAGCCCACTTTCAAGGTTGTTTAAAAATTTACTCGAATCGGGACACGAGCGAATAGAGAAGAATATTAACCACAACGACCGTAGGTTGCATGTTTCTCTTTTTACTATTCAAAAACATAAGCAAGTTTGTGCTATTGTGCGGGTTCCCGGCGAGCACGAGGAGGCTGTAGATGATTTGGTGGCGCGCTTAAGAAAGGTAGTACGCGAAAATATGCAAACAGCACAAAAGGCTGCCAGCCTTATTGGCGAAAATGCAGCCAATACTGAGTGTTTGATTAATACTGTTGTTGATTCATTTACAGGAGGAGCGGACTATGGAAAAGATGTTTATTGATATCGATTACGGGTTTACGCCTAAATTTGGACAAATTGTTTGCGGCGATGTATTTTTGAGCGAAAAAATTAAAAATGAAAACCGCCTTACTGCAGTGCTTTCCGATGGACTCGGATCTGGCATAAAAGCAAATATTCTGGCCAATATGACTGCTACAATGGCGCTGAGATTTACAATTAATGACCAACCCATTGAACGTAGTGCCGCATCTATAAGAGAAACATTGCCTGTAGATCCGCAGCGGAAAATTGCTTTTGCATCCTTTACAATTGTCGATACCGAGTTCGATGGTCAAACCCGCATTATTGAATATGGGAATCCTCAATTTTTGGTTTTTCGAGGTGCTACTTTTTTGCCCTTGCCGCACAAGCACTTGGCCGGTGGCGAAGTGAATATTTCGGAGTTTAATACTTGTCGCGAAGATCGAATTGTGCTTTTTAGCGATGGTGTTTCCCAATCGGGGATTGGACGAAAAGATATGCCATTTGGTTGGGAAACAGAGCAAATGAGTGAATTTATTGAGCAGGTTGTTGCTAGAAAACCGGAAATTTCGGCACACGATTTACGCAAAATTATTATACAGCAGGCTATAGGGAACGATATTGGAGAGCCTCGCGACGATATTACCTGCGCTGTTTTATATTTCCGACATCCACGAAAGTTGCTCGTGTGCACCGGGCCTCCTTATTCAAAAGAGCGCGATTCTGAAATGGCCGCATTTATTAAAGGTTTTAACGGGTACACCATTGTTTGTGGAGGCACCACGGCTCAGATTGTTGCCAGAGAATGGGGAAGTGAAGTGGTGGTCGATATGGATCATTTTTGTGCAGATATTCCTCCTGCTTCCCGCATCGAAGGGGTTGATCTGGTAACTGAAGGCATACTTACACTGGGGAAGGTGGCCGAGTTGCTTAAACATGGTAACTATCATAAAGCCAAGTCATTTGACCCTGCCCGATGCTTGGTTGAGGCGCTGTTAAATCACGATCAGATTGAGTTTTTGGTAGGAACAAAAATTAATGATGCACATCAGGATCCTAATCTGCCCGTGGAACTCGAAATACGACGAAATGTAATAAAAAAAATCGTCTATTTACTTGAAAAAAAGTACTTTAAAGAAACTACTCTTACATTTATTTAACTGAAAAATAGTTATCCCATGGAAAAAAAATATGAAGTGTCTGTGTGTACTGGTACCCTTTGCCATGTTTTGGGAGGTGCCGAACTGCCTTCGTTGGGGCATCATTTGCCGGAAAGCTGGAAAAAAATGGTAACAGTAAAAGGATCGCCCTGTATGAAGCATTGCAAAGAAAAGCAAATGCAACCACCTTTTGTTGAGGTGAATGGTGTCTTAATTGAGCACGCATCAATTGCAAAAGTTCTTGATTATCTTGAAAAATGTATGGCTTATGACTCCAAATAAAAACAATGCTTCAATTATTCGTAAAGATCTTTTAATAAGGCTTACCCGAGGATTGTTGCAACAAAATTCCGATAGTATCGATCGCATCCCCATTGTCATAAAACCTCGTGGCCGCGATCCGTGGCGTTGCTGTGTTTATAAAGACAGAGCCGTGCTAAAGTACAAAGTAATGTCGATTTTGGGCTATGCCGAATGCGATGAGGTAGATGAGCTTGCACCGTTAAGCTGGTATGCTCATCGTCCACGTGGTCACCAGAAGTTTTATTTGAATCTTATTCCCGAATCGTGCAGCAATTGCCCGTCGGGAAGTTACGTGGTTACAAATCTTTGTCGGGGGTGCGAAGCGCGGCCATGCCAAATGAATTGTCCGAAAGATGCCATTACGTTTAAAAACGGACAGGCTGAAATTAATTCGGAGCTATGCATAAATTGCGGAAAATGCATGCGGGAATGTCCTTATAATGCTATTCATTTTCAACCCCGTCCGTGTGAAGATGTATGCCCTGTAGATGCCATTAGCCAAACTCCCGATGGTAACGAAGAAATTGATAAAGAGAAGTGTATTTTATGTGGCAAGTGCATGCAAGCCTGTCCGTTTGGAGCAATTATTCCATCTTCAGACCTACCACAGCTTGTACAGCACATGAATGCTAACGAAGAACTGGTAGCTATTGTGGCACCTGCTGTAAACGGGCAATTTAGGGGATCGTTGGAGCAAATATACAGTGGAATTAATGCGTGTGGTTTTACTCATGTGTATGAAGTGGCCGAAGGAGCTGAGCAAACAGCCCTACTCGAAGCCAATGAGTTGTCTGAGCTAATACAAAACAAAGAGCACCCGGGATTAATGAGTTCCTGTTGCCCAGCGTGGGTCGATTATGTGAATAAAAAACAATCCCTGTGGCGATCCTCTGTTTCCCACGCTGCTAGTCCGATGGCTATTTCTGCCAAAATAGCTAAAGAAAAACACCCCAATGCTCGAGTGGTATTTATTGGGCCTTGCATTGCAAAAAAAGCTGAAGTTAGTGTTAGCGAACATGTCGATTATGCCATAAGTTTCGAAGAGCTCGGGGCTTTACTGGTTGCGAGCGAAGTGGAAATTGCCGATTTGCAACCATTTTCCACTGCTCCGTATAAACCCGATGTAGGTCGGAAATTTGCCGCTGCAGGCGGTGTTGCAGGTGCTATTTCTCAAAAAATGGAGCAAAATATTACTATTTATTCACTCGATGGAATTACCAAACCGGCAATGCGCCAAATGACACGGGCTGTTAAGGAGCAGAAGATCGATTTCTTTGAAGTTATGTGTTGCGAAGGTGGCTGTTTGGGTGGTTCCCAGACGCTTACTTCTGTGGCCGAAGCTCAACGTATCATTCAAAGTAAACCCGATTAGCCTTTTGCGATTAAAACCCCGCAAGCGTTTAATTTTAATTTTTCTGCTTGCGGAATAGGGGTAATTTGTACTTTCGCACCATAATTAGTTTTACGGGTGTTCAATTTTTAAATGATTTTTATGGTGCGAAATGTTTTTCTTAGTCTTTTTCTCTTTGTGCAATTGGTATCAACTGCACAGACCATAAGTCAGGCAGATTATATTGAAATGTATAGTCCCATTGCTGTAGCGGAAATGAAACGTACAGGCATTCCGGCCAGTATAACCTTGGCACAGGGGATTTTAGAATCGGCCAATGGCAACAGTCGCTTGGCGCAAAAGGCCAATAACCATTTTGGCATTAAGTGCCACAACGGCTGGACGGGTGCTACCATTAAACATCACGATGACAAACGAAATGAGTGCTTTCGCAAATACCGCGATGCCGACGAATCGTTTCGCGACCATAGTAAGTTTCTTCAAGAAGGAAGTCGTTATGCCGGTTTGTTTCTCATAGACCGGACTGACTACAAAGCGTGGGCACGAGGATTGCAGAAGTCCGGATATGCTACCAATAGGCAGTATGCCAATAAGTTAATCGATTTAATTGAACGTCATGAATTGTATGTGTACGATAAGGGAGCAGTATCGGCAAAAGCAACCCCCGTGGGAACCAAATCGGCGCTAAGCGAAGGAGGCGAGCTGGTAGCCGGAAGTGGCAAACATGTGGTGAAAGAGCAAAACCGTGTAACCTACGTTATTGCCCGCCAGGGCGATACATATGCCGCTATAACCGAAGAGTTTGATAAGATGCGTTGGGAATTACGCAAGTACAACGATGTGCCCGAAGGTGTGGAGCCAACTCCCGGACAACTTGTTTATTTGCAGCCCAAACGCAATCGTGCTGCACGGGGAGTAAAAAAACATACTGTGGCATCGGGCGAAACAATGTGGCATATTTCGCAAAAATATGCCGTTCGCCTCAGCAAGCTCTATAAGAAAAATCGCATGGATTTGGGAGACGAACCATCGGAAGGCGATACCATTTGGCTTCGCAGGCGAAAACCAAAAAAATAGTTCAAGTTAAGGATGAAATGGCGGGTCAAGTATTGATCTTTTCATTTTATTTGCGTTTGAAAAATGTATACAGAACGCTGGTATACGCATATTTTTTGTCGTACTAAAAACGAAAATATCTTCAACTTACCCGAACAAAAAAGTACACTTGGTTTTTTGCCCACACAATAAAAAAGCCAAAAGAGCTGTTTTTCTCTTCACAAATTGAAATATATATATCATTATTCAACACATAATTATATTGCTAAAGGATAATTTAATGTATCTTTGAACTTTATAGTCAAAAACGTAAAGGCATAAAACCAATGAACAGAATAAAGAAGGTTTTAAAAGAACAAGGACGGACACAAACCTGGCTTGCTGAGAAAATTGGCAAAAGCTATGTAGTGGTTACAAACTACTGCAACAACAACACGCAACCCAGTATTCAGGTTTTAACAGAGATTTCACATGTTTTAGATGTTGACATAAGAGAGTTATTAGTATCGACCAAAGATGATAAGCAATATGGAAAAAGAGTTTGAAATATTCAAAAACGGAAGCACTTGGCTTAGAGCTGACTTTCATTTGCATACTGATGCGGATAATGAATTTAATTATGATGGGGATTCTGAATTTTATATCTCAAACTATGTTAATCAATTAAGCCGGGAAAATATTAGTATTGCAGCAATTACAAATCATAATAAGTTTGATTCTGATGAATTTAAAGCACTTTCCAAGGCAGCTAAGAAAAAAGAAATTTATTTATTGCCCGGAGTAGAATTATCAGTAAATGACGGAGCGAATGGAATTCATTGCCTTGTTATTTTCAATCCTGTTGAGTGGCTCGAAAACAATACAGACTATATAAATCAATTTTTATCTATAACTTTTGCAGGCAAACACAATTACGAAAACGAGAACGGACGCTCAAACGACAGTCTTATTGAGACCATAAATAAACTCGATGCTTTCGAAAAAGACTATTTCATAATACTGGCTCACATCGAGGCAAACAGTGGATTTTACAAAGAATTGAATGGAGGAAGAATTACTGAATTGGGTAAACAACCGATATTTCGAAAAGCCGTTCTTGGTATTCAAAAAGTAAGAACAAGAGATGTAATCAAAAAACTAAATCAGTGGCTTGACAATGAGTTACCTGCTTTGGTTGAGGGTTCAGATGCTAAAAACATTGAAGGCATTGGAACCGGCAACGCTGTAAATGGCATAACTCAAAAAACCTATTTAAAAATTGGCGCTTTTAATTTTGAAGCTGTAAAATATGCCCTTATTGACAAACAATACAGGCAAACACAGGAAACTACTATTCCAGCCAATGGATATATTAAGTCGATTAGTTTCGACGGAAAAAAACTTAACAGCACAATCAACTTAAATCATTCTATGAATAACTTGATTGGCATAAGAGGAAGCGGCAAATCTTCAATTCTGGAGACAATCAGATATGCGTTAGATATAGATTTAACTGAAAGGCAGAATATAGATTACGACTATAAAACGAAATTAGTAAATGCTCTATTAGGAAGTGGCGGTAAAATAACTTCGGTATTGGTTGACGACCAAGGAAAAGAATATGTAGCTGAGAAAATTCTTGGCGATAGAACGAATATTTACAAAGATGGAGAACTTCAGCTTGGACTAAAGCCAAATGCAATTGTAAAAAAGCCCATATACTTTGGTCAAAAAGACCTTTCTCAGATAGGCGATTCTTTATCAACTGAATATTTGATTAGTAAATTGATTGGAGACCGATTACAAAATAAGAAACGAGAAGTTGAAGAAAAAAAACAAGATGTTCTAAGAATTTTAAGTGAACTCAAAAAAATTGATTCAAAAGTTGCTAGAAAAGCAGATATCGAAGCGAAACAAGCTGAATTGAAAATTAAAATTCAAGTTTTTAGAGATAATGAAATAGACAAAAAACTTGAAAAGCAAATCTCTTTTGACAAAGACAGCAATTTTATTAAACGTCTTGAAAAATTCGAGTTAAAAGTTATTGAGGGGCTAAATGAATATGTTGGAGAATACGAAGATAGTTTTCAGAGCTTTAAAGCTTATTCATCTAAAGAAAATGGTTTGGACATTGATAAAATCAAACAACATTTGACTGACTTTGAAGGCATATTTCTTGAAACCAAAACTATTTCGTCAAGGTTAGTTACCGAAAATTTGGCTCTTGGTACAATGCACAAAAAATTCAATGTGAAATATGACGAGCTGAAAGAAGAGTTTTCAGAAATTAAACGAAAAATTGACTTACCTAACATTCAGGCCGATGACTATGTTAAATACACAAAGGAACTTGATTTAACAAAAGCTCAATTGTCGGAGTTAGAAAAGCTTTCACAAAAGAAAAAAGAATTAGAAACTCAGTTAAAACAGACTTTAGTTACATTACAAAACCTGTGGCACAACGAATTTGAAATTGTACAAGAAGAAATAAAAAAAGTTAATGATGACCAGGATTCAATCAAAATAGCTGTTGAGTTTAAGGGGAATAAAGAAGATTTTAAATCATATTTAAAAGAGAATTTAAGAGGTAGTAATCTAAGAGATATCAACATTCAAGCAATCATTGCTAACTATAATGATATGATTGCGGTTTATGAAGATTTAAGTAAACCAAACAGTATTATCTCCTCAAATCTTTCTGATGTTCAGCTTAACACATTTCGAGATTATTTCAATTCAAATACTGAAGCCTTTTTGACATTTAGAGTCCCGGATAAATTTGATATTATTTATAGAGGCAGGCTTTTGAAAGATCATTCTTTAGGACAAAGAGCATCCGCTTTAATAATATTTCTATTAACACTAAAAGAGAGCGATTTAATCATCATTGACCAACCAGAGGATGATTTGGATAATCAAACCATCTATAATGATGTTATCAAGGTACTGAAAGAATTAAAAAATACCTCTCAATTTATTTTTGCCACTCACAATCCAAATATACCTGTTCTTGGAGATTGTGAACAAGTAGTTTCTTGTAGATATGATTCTAACATAATTGAGACTAACCTTGGGAGTATTGATGATGAATCAATCAGGAAAGAAATAGTAAATATTATGGAAGGTGGAAAAGAGGCATTTAACAATAGAAAAAGAATTTACGAATTATGGACGCATTAGAATTATTGGATTTAATCCAGATGGGAGAATCGAGTAAGGTTCAATTTAAAGTCCGCATTAATGACGCATACAAAATAGGCACAGAAATGGTTGCGTTTTCCAACACAAAAGGTGGCTTTATCATTATTGGAGTTGACGATAAAACGGGCGATATCAATGGACTTTCATTTGAAGAAATAGCAGAAACCAATCAGCTTTTGGCTAATGCGGCTTCCGATAATGTCAAACCACAAATTTTTATCGAAACGGAAACCGTAGAAGTAGAAAACAAGAATGTCATTGTAGCCACTATAGCAGAAGGATTGAGCAAGCCACATACTGACAATAAAGGTATAATTTGGCTAAAAAATGGTTCGGACAAACGCAAGGTTGTCGCAAGAGAAGAAATGGCAAGACTGCTTCAAAGTAGTGGAAACCTTTTTGCAGATGAAACCATAGTAAACGGAACAACGGTAAATAACATTAATGAAGAAACTTTACATAAATTCATTCTAAAGAAACACGAAAAATCAATTGAAGAATTGAACTTACCCATTTCAGAATTATTATCAAATATGGGGATGTTGAAACAAGGAAACTTGACCTTAGGCGGCTTATTGCTTTTTGGTAAAAATCCTCAAGCTTTTAAACCTACATTTACAGTACAATGTATATCCTTTAAAGGAATTGATATTAGCACAAGTAGTTATCGAAATAAAAAAGAACCATTCATTGGAAGTCTTAAAGATGTTTATGAAAAAACGCTCTCATTCATTATACAAAACTTAAACGAAACTCAAATTGACCCTAATTTTAATTCCCAAGGTCAATTAGAAATACCAATAGAGGCAATCATTGAGCTGTTGGTTAATGCCTTAGTTCACAGAGATTATTTTATTAATTCGAGTATTAAAGTATTCATTTTTGATGATAGAATAGAAATTATTAGCCCTGGTAAATTACCTAATACGCTAACAATTGAAAATATAAAATTAGGAACTTCGGTAATCAGAAATCCAATTTTGTATTCTAATGTTCCATATCTCTTGCCTTTTCAAGGTGTTGGAAGCGGTATAAGACGTGCTTTTAGTAAATATCCAGATTTAGACTTAATTAATGATACTGAAAGAGAGTTGTTTATTTCTGTAATTAAACGGCCTGAATGAAAAACCAACGCAAAAGCCATATCCATTTACAATTCGCTACAGCTAACACATAAGCCAAAAATTGCAAAAGAGTATGTCTTTGCCAACGCTGCAATTTTCTCGCAATCTATTATATTTTAATGGCGCTCGCGAGCTAAACCCGACAGGTTGTTTTTTGAATTGTAAATCGGAAATTTGGCTCAGTGTAGCTCGGAAGGATAATGCAAGTATATCTTATGTTCTCTAGCAGGGAACGGAAATTATAAACAGAAAAAAACCACCCTTTTGAGGTGGTTCTTAAGGCTGAAATTTGGTTTCAAGCCTTTCCAACTATGAGTGTTCCCAGTTTTTTCGCATCCGTTCCCATTTCATGTCGCGGTGCTCTTCAATAAGTTTGTAATCTTCTTCTTTTAGGTGTTTGAATCGGCCTTGTTTCTGGAGGTAGGTTGGTATATCTTTAAATGCTTTGGGGTTTTTGTTGAGTTTGAATGAGCCGTTCTCATATTCGGCTAAAAAGAATAAACCCGTATCAACAACCTCTTTGGCAAGCTCAATGGATGTGTGTGTAGGGCTGCCCCAACCTGTTGGGCACGATGCGAATACATGAATAAACGATGGTCCTTTCACTTGTTTTGCCTTGTTTACCTTATTGATATAATCTTGCGGATAACCGATGCTGGCTGTTGCTGCATAGGCAATGTCGTGGGCTGCAATTATTTCGAACAGGTTTTTCTTTTGTGTTTTTGATCCGGGAAGGTTTTTGCCGGCAGGCGTTGTAGTGGTTTGCGTGCCGTAAGGTGTAAGGCCACTTTTTTGTATTCCGGTATTCATATATGCTTCATTGTCGTAGCAAATGTACATCACATCGTCGCCGCGGTCAATCATCCCCGAAAGGGCTTGTAAACCAATGTCGGCCGTGCCACCGTCTCCTGCAAAGGCTACCGTTTTGTAGTCTTTTAAGCCCAGTGCTTTTGCGCCCACGCTTATGCCCGATGCCATGCTGGCTACGCCCGGAAACGTAGTGATAATGGCATTATTCTGAAATGCCATTTGTGGATAAATGAATCCCACTGCTGCCATGCAGCCCGCAGGAAATGCCGCAAACGTTTTTTCGCCGGTTACTTTTAGCGCTAAGCGCACTGCAACCGAACCACCGCATCCGGCGCAAGCTTTATGACCATAAAAAAATTCTTTTTCCGTCATGTTTTTTGCCGTAATTCTTTTGGGTGCTGTAAGTGTGTTATCGTCTTTCATCGGTTGCTACGTTTAGGTTAAAGTATTCAACAGTATTTTCTGTTTTCTCTTGCGTTTTCAGTGAAGTAAACATTTTTCTGATGTCGTCTTTGCTAATGTTACGACCACCAAATCCACCAACAAAATTCTTTAGGTACGGGCGTTTGCCGGTTTTGGCTATGGCGCTGTTTACGTTTGTGTAAACCGTGCCCTCGTAACCAAACGAAATGTTCTTTTCGAGCACCCCAATGGCTTTTGCATTGGCTATAAGCTCTTGTATTTCCTTTTCGGGAAATGGACGCATGTAGCGAATTTTCAGTAATCCTACCTTTTCGCCCTGCTCGCGTAGTTCGTCTACAATTAGGCGTGTAGTTCCACAAATGCTGCCCAACGTAATAATGATTTGGTCGGCATCATCGCAGCGATAATTTTCGACCATGCCATGGTATTTTCGACCAAATGCATCGTTAAATTCGGCATCGGTTTGTTCAATAATTTCGCGGGCATACAAAATGGCGCGATCTTGTTGATATTTGAACTCCGTATTGTCGATGGGTTGCGAGCTGAATCCCATGTTTTTGGGGTTTTCAAAACTCATTTTATTGGGGGTTTCAAACGGCGGAAGAAACGCATCTACCGCGTCTTGCTCAGGTATTTCAACCATTTCGTAGGTGTGGGTTAGAATAAACCCATCGATGTTTACCATCATGGGCGTCAATACCTTTGGATGTTCAGCAATTTTGTATGCCTGAATAATCATGTCGAGCGCTTCCTGTGCATCCTCGGCGTAAACCTGAATCCAGCCGCTGTCGAGCAATCCAAGCGAATCGCGTTGATCGCCGTAAATGCTCCACGGCAAAGCAAGAGCTCGGTTGGCGTTCATCATTACAATGGGAAAACGCCCACCACTAGCGTAATGCAACCCTTCGGCCATGTAAACCAGGCCCTGCGATGAGGAAGCAGTAAACGTTCTTGCACCCACGGCGCTTGCACCCATAGCGGCCGATATGGCCGAGTGTTCCGATTCTACGTGCATGTATTCTGCTTGTAGTTCGCCACTTTCTACCATGTCTGAAAGTCGCTCAACAGCAATGGTTTGTGGCGTAATGGGGTAGGCGGCAATCACGTGCGGGCGGGCTAGTTTTGTCCCAATCGCAATGGCTTCGTCGCCCGATATAAATAGTTTGTTCTTTTTCACGAGAATAAATTTTAATTGTTGTAAATCTGTCGTTTTGCTCAACTTCTTTCAAACTCTTATTGGAGTTTATTGACAAACACTATTTAGTCTTAGCAAGAAAACTACCTATTTATGGGTGTGCCTAGTAATAAAACTTCAAGAACAAGGCTTGACCATTTTGAAAATCAAGGAGTTTACTTTCGTAAATGACTGTTTTCAAAATAGTCATGACGAAGTTATTGGAGTTTTCTTGCAGGCACTATTTAGCGTTGTTCTTTTACCATCTCAATGGCATCCTTCGGACATTCGTGCGCACAAACGCCGCACCCTTTGCAATAATCGTAATCCACATCGGGCTTGGTCTCGGTTTTAATAATGGTCCCATCGGGGCACACCAGGTAGCAAATTAGGCAGTTAATACACTTTTCGTGATCGATAACCGGTTTAAATGTACGCCAGCCGGCATTGGTGTCGGCCAGGTGTCCGGCCTCGAACTGTGGCCCTACCGGAAAGTCGTCGATGTGTGTCGGACGTTGATAGTCTTGTTTTGTCGGACGGTTCATACGTTTTATTTTTTAATCATTTCGTAAGCTTTTTCTACTATTTGCACGTTTTTATCTACCAATCCCGGCTTCATTTCGTGCTTAATGCTATTGGTGGCCGATTCGATAGAAACCAAGCCCGATGCACCTACCAGTGCTCCAAACATGGCAGTATTGGTAATTGGGCGACCCAAAATGTCAAGCGCCAGCGATGTGGCATCGATGGTTATAATGTTGAATTTGCTTAGCGCGTCGAATGTGCGATCGCCTGAGCTGTTAATTAATATGGTTGCGTCGGGCGCAATGCCTTTGGCTAACTCTTTATTAACAAGCGTTTCGTCCATTATTACAACATAATCGCTTTGTTCCACTTCACTGCGATCGTGTATTTTTTTATCGTCTATTTTTGTAAATGCAAGTACCGGAGCGCCGCGTCGTTCGGGTCCAAACGATGGAAATGCCAATGCATGTTTATCTTCGAACATACCGGCTGCTATGCCGAGCAAGCGAGAAGCTGTAAAGCCTCCTTGTCCGCCGCGCCCGTGCCACCTTATTTCTTTCATAAATTGAGAATTTAGAATTTAGTTCTGCAAATATTCAAAAAAATAATTAAATTTGCTGTATATATTTTAAAATACAGTTAATTTAACTGTGTAATGGCTTTTGCGCTTTTTAAATTTTCTAAAATAATTGTATTTTGGCTGTAATTGGAGAAAAAACAGCTTTCTTTTATCCTAATAAATTCGTTAACTATGAATAAGATAGACGATACCGACAAAAAAATTCTGACTATTTTACAAGAAGATGCGCGCATTACCACCAAAGAGTTGGCATCTCAATTGAATTTGTCCAACACTCCTGTTTACGAACGTGTTAAAAAACTGGAGAAAAGTGGGTATATCGAAAAATATTCGGCACGACTCAATGCAGAAAAAATTGGTCGAAACATGACTTCTTTCATTATGGTTTCCTTAAAAAGCCATACCAAACAGGTTGTTGAAGCCTTTCAGAAAGAGGCCATGGCACTGCCCGAGGTGATGGAGTTTTATTATATCTCTGGAAATTATGATGCGCTGCTAAAAGTCATGGTAGCCAATATGGGCGAGTTTAAGGTTTTTTTAGAAGAAAAGTTGGCCAGTGTGGAGCATATCACCCAATTTCAAAGTATTTTTGTGATTTCGGGCGATAAAAAAGATGGTTTTCAGATTACTGAGTAAAGAATGCACATCTTAAATTCCTGTTGTATGAATCGTCAAAATTAATGGTATGAACGAAATGTTTTGGGTGGTTATGCTGCTTGTCAATTTTGCATTGATATTGCTGGCATACAGAGTTTTCGGAAAGATGGGGTTGTTTATTTGGGTTCCTATTTCGGTTATTATTGCCAATATTCAGGTAATTCAAGGAGTTGAATTATTTGGTTTCGCAGCAACGTTGGGCAATATTGTATATGCATCGTCGTTTTTGGCTACCGATATTTTATCGGAGAATTACGGTAAAAAAGAGGCTGGGAAAGCCGTATGGATAGGCTTTTTCAGCTTGGTAAGCATGACCATGCTCATGAATATAGCCCTGTTGTTTGAACCTCTGGGAGATACATTTTCTCACAGCGTTCACGACAGTATTTCAACTATTTTTAGTTTTATGCCACGTATTGTTATTGCTAGTTTTTTGGCCTATCTTATCTCGCAAAAGCACGATGTGTGGGCGTATCATGTGTTGGCAAAAAAGTTTAGCGGACGAAAAAATATTTGGATACGCAATAACCTCAGCACTATGGTATCGCAGCTAATCGACAGTGTAATCTTCACACTTATTGCATTTTACGGCGTTTACGAAACCAATGTGCTAATCGAAATTGTAATTACCACCTACCTGCTCAAGTGGGTAGTAGCCGCTGCCGACACGCCATTTGTGTACATTGCCAATCGCATGAAGGAACGCAATGTTGTGGATTAGAAAATGGAAATATGCTACCTATGATCGATCCAATTTTGCAGATTATGTGTTTTATTGGATGCTTATTTTTTCTCCAAAAGGAGATAAAAATCTGGTTTGGGCAGATGGCAAAACCTTTTTTTAATATAGCCGTACAATGAATTTGTTTTGAAACTAAGAAATGATACATATGGAAAGCAAGATTATCAATGATAAAATTGAACTAACGCGGCGCGACGATCAAATATTTGTTTATAAGGCACTTAATAAATGCGAGCTTGACTTAGAAACGGCAGAAGCCATGACGAAAGCCGGCGATGAGTGGAACGGTACAGCTCTTTGTGCCAATTTGGTTGATATTCGCGATATGTTTTTCGTCGATTCAAAAGTAAGAAACTATGCTGCCGCTCAATACCGGGAGCATGTAGCAGGTTCAGCAATTTTAGCCGGATCGCGGTTTACTGTTACATTTGCTAACCTATTTTTAAAGTTCAGCAAACCCAAAGTCCCTACAAAACTATTTAGCGACGAGAACGAAGCCATTGAATGGCTGAAACAACAAATGGAGCAGCGGCGGTAGCGCCCCCATTTTCCACCTAAGACCCGGAAAACGCTTCGCGGCAGCACCTCTGTGTACAAGGAGCTTGG
>JAWOEM010000193.1:0-2903 GCA_046482785.1 Salinivirgaceae bacterium | reverse complement strand
CATCTAAACCTTCGCATAACGAGGCTCGAAACCGAGCACGACAAACCACTACCCTAACGATAGATGAATTATTTGCCAATACGGCTAGCTTGCTAAAAAGCACCGGCACTCTATCAATAATTTTGCCTTTTGACCAACAAGAAGTGGCAAACCAAATTGCTGAGCAGTACCTCCTTTATCCGCAACGTACATTACACATAAAACCAACTCCCGCAAAACCGCCTCATCGGTTTATCTCTGAATATACCTTTACAAAACAGACTGTACAAATGGACACTCTAGTTATTGAAGATGGAGGACGGCATTGCTACAGCGAGAAATACAAAAGTTTGACAAACGATTTTTATCTATCAAAACATCAATAAATATCTGTTTTGAAGTTTATCGAGTTGGCTATAGAGCAAGGAAAAGACCGCATTGTTGCAGAAAAACACTATTTTTACAAGCTGAAAACACTATTGATTTGTATGATCATCATCTTTAAAACAAAACCAATACGTGTAAACAGACATAATTAACGGTAGTTAAGCTCAAATTGAGCGTTTTTCGTTTACTGTAGAACAGACAAAAATATAAAACAAACACCAATGAGGAAAGCATTAGTAACAGGAGGAGCAGGTTTTGTGGGATCGCATTTGTGCGAACGATTGCTGAGCGAAGGCTACGAAGTAATTTCACTGGACAATTATTTTACCGGCGACAAACGGAATATTGTACACTTGATGGACAATCCTTATTTTGAGGTTGTTCGTCACGATGTAACCACGCCGTATTACGTAGAAGTTGACGAAATATATAACCTGGCTTGCCCGGCATCGCCGATTCATTACCAGTACAACCCCATAAAAACCGTAAAAACTTCGGTGATGGGCGCCATTAATATGCTCGGCCTTGCAAAACGCATTAAAGCAAAGATACTGCAAGCATCCACTTCGGAAGTATACGGCGACCCACAAGTTCATCCGCAAACGGAAGATTATTGGGGACACGTAAACCCAATTGGTCGTCGCTCATGCTACGATGAAGGAAAACGGTGCGCCGAAACGCTTTTCATGGACTACCATATCCAAAATAATGTACGCATTAAAATAGTCCGTATATTTAACACTTACGGTCCCCGAATGCAACCAAACGATGGGCGAGTCATTTCAAACTTTATAATCCAGGCACTTCAGGGAAAAGATATCACCATTTATGGCGATGGATCGCAAACCCGGAGTTTTCAGTATGTGGATGATTTGGTAGAAGGATTAATGCGCATGATGCGCACAAACGAAGAGACTATTGGCCCCGTAAATATTGGGAACCCCGGCGAATTTACAATCGAGGAACTTGCCGATATGGTAATAGCCATGACCGGATCGAAATCGAAAATAATAAACCTTCCCAAACCTACAGATGATCCTACGCAGCGCCAACCCGACATAAGCAAAGCAAAAGAACTACTCGATGGCTGGGAGCCGCAAGTACGACTAAAACAGGGTTTAGAAAAAACCATTACATATTTTGATAACTTACTAAAATCGGGTAATTTCGACACCTGGTAATGCAACAACAATAAAGTACATTTAAACCACAAATATTATGAAAGGAATTATCCTTGCCGGTGGAGCCGGAACACGTCTTTACCCAATTACAAAAAGTATATCGAAACAAATTATTCCGGTATACGACAAACCCATGATTTACTACCCCCTGTCGGTATTAATGCTTGCAGGAATAAAGGAAATACTCATTATTTCTACGCCCCGCGACTTGCCCATGTACAAAGATCTATTTGATGATGGATCGCAGTATGGATTAAACATTGAATATGCCGAGCAACCATCACCCGACGGACTGGCGCAAGCATTTATTATCGGAGAAGAGTTTATTGGCGATGATCAGGTTTGTTTAATTCTGGGCGACAATATCTTTTATGGTCCGGGTTTTTCGAGCGTTTTAAAAAACGCTGTAGCACGTAAAACAGGTGCCACTGTTTTCGGGTATTATGTGAAAGATCCGGAACGTTATGGTGTAGCAGAATTCGATGAGAATGGACAGGTGCTAAGTTTAGAAGAAAAACCGGACAAGCCAAAATCCAACCACGCAGTTACCGGGCTGTATTTTTACGACAATACAGTTGCTGCAAAAGCAAAAGCTCTGAAACCCTCAGCCAGAGGCGAATTGGAAATAACCGACCTGAACAAAGTATATTTGGAAGAAGGAAATTTGAATGTTGAATTGCTAGGCAGAGGTTTTGCATGGCTCGACACAGGAACTCATGAGAGTTTGCACAATGCATCGAACTATGTTGAAACCATTGAGCACCGGCAGGGACTAAAAATTGCATGTATTGAAGAAATAGCATATAAAAATGGCTTTATCGACAAAGATCAATTGCTAAAACTCGCCAAAGAGCTGGAAAAAAACCAATATGGACAGTACCTGCTTGAGGTAGCACAAAAAAATCATTAAATAACGAATTTAATTGAAACAATGGTTATTTGTTTCATTGGGCATGTATGTTATCGTTCCGGTCGATTGGCCAACAATAAGAACCACGATATCGCGTAAAGCGAATTTGGGAAATTGACCGGAGCGTATGCCTTCTATGAAAGGAAAAAACAGATGCCCAACGTGCTGCAAAAAATTAAAACCAACCCAAACAGTACCAATATAAAACCATACATATGAACATAATTAAGACACCGATTGCTGACTTGCTGATAATTGAGCCCCAAGTATTTGGCGATGAACGCGGTTATTTTTACGAGTCGTACAATAAAAAACAATTCGAAAACAACCACCTTCACTATAATTTTATTCAAGACAACCAGGCCTACAGCGAATTTGGTGTTTTAAGGGGGCTGCACTACCAACACCCCCCCCACGCTCAAACAAAACTCATTCGGGTAATACAT
>JAWOEM010000190.1:0-14044 GCA_046482785.1 Salinivirgaceae bacterium | reverse complement strand
CCACTGCCCTTTGTAAATGTTTCTATTAAAGGTACTTCTGTAGGTGTTATTACCGATATGGAAGGAAAATACTTTATTGAAACCAAGGTGAAAGCCGATTCTGTTGTGTTCTCGTATGTTGGTTATCATAAAGAGGTGTTTGAGATTCAACAAAATCGATATCAGGAAGTGAATACCACTATGGCTCCCTTAAGTTTGCAATTAGAGGAGGTCGTTATTTTACCGGGAGAAAATCCTGCCCATGTTTTGTTACGCAAAATCGATCAAAACAGAAGTCGAAACAACCCCGATCGATTTGAAACCTACCAGTATGAAGTGTATAACAAAATGGAGATTGACCTGAGTAATGTAGACGATAATTTTAAAGAAAGCCGCCTGTTTAACCAATTTCAGTTTGTTTTCGATTATGTCGATACCAGTGCCGTAACCGGAAAAAGTTACTTGCCTGTTTTTATAACGGAAACCCTCTCCGATTTTTATTACAATAAATCGCCAAAAAAAGAGAAAGAAGTAATTCAGGGAAGTAGTATTTCCGGTGTGAAAAACGAAAAAATATCCGAATTTACAGGGCAAATGTATCTGAAAGTAAATGTATACGATAACTTTATCAGTATTTTCGGGAAGGGTTTTGTTAGTCCTATTGCCTCTTTTGGTAAAATGTACTATAAATACTATTTGGTTGATTCCATGTTTGTGGAAAATAATTGGTGTTACCAAATATCATTTACTCCAAAACGTAAGCAAGAGCCCACCTTTACGGGCGATTTTTGGGTGCACGATACCACGTTCGCGGTGCAAAAAATCAATGTCCGAATTGTTGAGGATGCAAATATTAATTACGTCAATGATTTGTATGCCGAAATTGAATATCAAAAGGTGCAAGACTCTCTTTGGTTTATTAAACGCGAACATTATTTTATCGATTTTAATATCGCCGAGAAAACCACCGGTATTTTTGGACGAAAAACCACTTCGTACCGCGATGTGAAACTTAACGTAGATTTCGATGAAAATTTCTTCAATTCGCAAGTAGCACAGGAAACCATTACTGCTGATAGTGTGATGGATAAAAGTACTGAGTTTTGGGATTCCAAAAGGCACGAAAGACTCACTATTAAGGAAAGTAATATTTATAACATGGTGGATTCAATTAAGGAAGTTCCCATGTTTAAAACCTGGATTGATGTTGTCAATACTGCTATTACCGGGCATTACGTAATTGGTTTATTCGAAATAGGGCCGTACTACAAACTCTATAGCTTCAATGCCATTGAAGGAAACCGTGTGCGATTTGGAGGCCGCACAAGTAACGATTTTAGTACAAAAGTGATGTTTACAACTCATTTAGCATATGGCGAAAAAGACGAACGGTTTAAAGGTGCTTTTGGAATGCTCTATATGCTTAATAAAAACCCGCGGCGCTCGTTTGGCTTCGATGTAAAACACGATATGGAGCAGTTGGGGATTAGTCAAAATGCTTTTACGCAAGACAATATGCTGGCTTCTTTTTTACAACGTACATATAACAAAAAGCTCACTATGGTGAATGAGGCCTCAGCCTTTTATGAGTATGAATGGTATCAAGGCTTTTCAAGTACCCTTGATGTTTCTACCCGAAGGGTATTTGGTACCGAATATGTTCCTTTCCAAACCATTTCCGGAGCCGACACTACAACTTTTAGCCAGGTTTCGAGTACCGAAATTCGCATAAATACTCGCTTTGCTTACAACGAAAAGTTCCTTATGGGAGAATTCGAAAGAGTTAGCTTGGGAACCAAATACCCGATTTTTAATTTAGACTTTATCATAGGATTAAATGATGTACTCAAAAGCAGGCACGAGTATTATAAAATCCACGCCAGTATCGACCATAAATTTAATATTAACCCCATTGGAAGGTTCCGATACATTGTAGATGCCGGTTACTATTTTGGAGTAGCCCCATATCCTTTACTCCAATTGCACGAAGGGAATGAAACATATGCATACGACGATTATGCATTCAACATGATGAATTATTATGAGTTTGTTAGTGATCGATATGTGAGTTTGCTTGCAGAGCACCATTTTGATGGTTTTTTCCTCAACCGAATTCCGCTTTTTCGTAAATTGAAGTGGCGCGAAGTGGTAGCTGGTAAGATGCTTATAGGCCGTGTAAGCGATCGTAATCGCGATGAAATGATTTTTCCCGATAATTTGCGTGGACTAAAAGAACCTTACATGGAAGCCAGTGCCGGAATTGAGAATATTTTTACGCTTTTCCGAATCGATGCTATGTGGCGATTATCATATTTGGATAAACCAGAAGGAGCCGAAAACTACGCCAAAATACCTAAATTTGGAATTCGTGCACAAATGAAAATTGAATTTTAACCCGCTTAATTTGCCTATGAGTACCTTCAACAAGATTATAATTCTCTGCGTTTGCTTTTTTGTACTGATGCTCGAAAGGAATGTTGCACAGACCTTTCAGCAAGAACTCGAAAACGTTGCGCAAACAAACGACCTCGTGGGCATGTCGGTGCTTGTGATGTGTAATGGCCAAATGGCCGATTCCTATCACTTTGGACTATCCGATATTAATCGAAACATAAAAACATCTGACCAAACTTACTACCGAATTGCTTCCATTTCCAAAACCGTTACCGCCACGGCCTTAATGGTACTTTACAACGAAGGATGGTTTCAGCTGGATGATTATATTAATTCGTATCTCGATTTTGATATTTATAACCCCAATTACCCAAATGCAGAAATTACCTTTTCCATGCTGCTTTCGCATACTTCCGGCCTATCCGATGGAACCGGCTACCACCAGTTTTTAAGTGATACCTACAATCAAACCACCCCACCACATATTAGTGAACTGTTGCAGCAAGAAGGGAGCTACTATACCGCTAATATGTGGCTAAATCAGAAGCCTGGGAATTATTTCAATTATAGTAATATCAACTACGGCGTAATTGCCACCTTAATTGAGCAAATAAGTGGTGAGCGTTTCGATGTATTTGTCAAAAGCCGTATTTTAGAGCCTCTACAAATCAGTGGCAGCTTCAATGTTGATGATATTGAAGATATTGGTAAGGTGGCAGTTCTTTATCGCAATGGCATTGCTCAGGCTGAAAACTATCAAGGTGTGGCGCCTGATCCATTTAACGCAAGTAACTATACAATTGGCACAAACGGAGCTGTTTTTGCTCCACAAGGCGGATTGCGAATTACCGCTACAGATTTGCTAAAGTTTATGGCTCTCCATGCCAATAATGGAACTTTTGAGGAAACTGAGGTGCTTTCTGATGCATCTGCCAGGCTGATGCATACTCCTGTTTGGACGTACGATGGAACGAATGGTAATAATTATTACAATTTATTCAATAGCTGGGGGCTGGGGGTGCATTTAATCACCGGGCAACCCATGGGTGATATTGTCATTGACGATGTGCCTATGATTGGGCACCCGGGAGAAGCTTATGGTTTAATTTCAGATATGTATTTTGAAAAGGAAAAGCAGTTTGGGCTGATTTTTCTGACCAATGGATACTATGCCGGAGGATACGAATATGGCGATCAGTCGGCTTTTTACAAAGTCGAAGAACAAATTTTTGATGTAATAGCCGAATTTTACTACCATAGTTGTAACCCCATTGGAACTATTCCCTTGCCTCGTTCATCTGACGTGGACTTTTATTATAATCGGCAAACGCATTCGCTGCACTTTAATCGAACTTTTGGCGGACAAATTACAATTGTCAATCCCATGGGGAAAACAGTTTTACAACAGCAAGTTAATGCAGCCTGTTTGAGTTTGCCTAAAACACTTACGGGCGTTCATATAGTAAAATGTTTGTGCAATAGTGGCGAAGAATATGCTGAATCGTTTGTTTTTTAATACTATTGTCAGATATTGGAATTACCGATACTTAAACCAAAACAAATTCTTAGTGCGTGCATCTTGTGCATTTTTCAATTGAATTTTCGTTTTTTTTTAGAAGTTGTACGCATTTACGTTATTCATAGGAACTATTAACCCGCATTATTCAAAATTATCATTGAATAATGCGGGTTAATTTTTGAGTTTTCTTGATTTTGCAAATAATGCTATAAAATCCCTGCGTACACAACAAGTTTGTATGCATAATTGGCTATAATTCCTGCAAAAATTCCACCAATGGTATGTGCCAACAGCGCCTTAGACGTTAGTGATCGATGTCCAAGCGTGTCTAACATTGCTGTATGTGTGCTCAAGTAGCCGCTCCATGTCATTCCCATTGCAGTGAAAACGGCAATTACATTTCCGGTAATCAGGCCTTCGGCCAAAAATGCTTTTACAAGCGATAAGGCTGCACCCACAGCGCCAAGAGCCGTTATGGGGAAGGCAATAAGCTCAGGACTGGTAAATCCGAATAAGAACTCAAATACTTCGCTTGCGTATCCGGCCAACTTAGGTAAAATAGGTACTCCTTCGTATGCTAGTCCCTGATACCCCAATGCGGCTTCCTTCGGACCGAAAGTTATAATCATTACCATAGTACTTATTATTAGTACGCCGGGAATAATGGCCAAACCTAAATCAACTCCCGACTTGCCACCATCGAGCAGGGCATTGAGAAAACGTAAGAACGTGTTGCCTTCGCTTTTGAAGCGAATATCATTGTCTTCGCCATGCTTTTCTTCAGTGCTAGTGCTTATTATTTTGTTGCGAATAAATCGTTGCATCAATCGGGTGCTGATTACCGCACCTACAATTGCTCCAAACAAACCTACCAGCGCCGGGGCAAAAAATCCTAAACCGGCCATAAAGGTTAGTACAATTAGCCCCATTCCAAATGCTGTTCCGAAGTTGGCTAACGAAACTAACTCATATTCATGAAAATATTTTTTAAAATTTTTATCGTTTGCCAAACTTATAATTGCCGGATTATCTGAGAAAAAGGTCATCAATCCGGCTAAAGCCGCAACGCCCGGCAAGTTGAAAATTGGGCGCATAAAGGGTTTTAGCAGGAACTCCAACAGGCGTACCACCCCAAATTCAATCATTAGCCGTCCTAAGGCGCCACTAAGCACGGTAATTCCCATAATGAAAAATACAGTGTTCATTAACAAATCCCAGGCAGTGTTCATGATTGTGTTTAGCAAATTTGCCACGCCCATGTGGTGCCCTAAATATCCGAAGAATATGAAAAATAGTAGCAAAAAAACAAAAGCTTCGTAGCGCCGCTGATTAACGAAACTCGTTTGTTTAAGTTTGAAGAAAGCATTCATAACTAATAGCTGGTTAAATTTATGGGGCAAAGATAAAATAAATCCATGGTGCCAAAAGATGCTATTTGTCATGCTTTATCATGAAAAAAAGAAGCCCTATAACATATTTCGTTACAAAAGTTCATCTTGTTTCAGCATCTGAATTGTTGCTTGTTTATCTCTTCCCAGTTGCGCCGATAGTTCTTTAAGCGAGTTGAATTTTACCTCGTCACGAATTTTTCGGATAAAGGTGATTGTGAGTTGTTCATCATATATGTTGCCCTTAAAGTCGATTAAGTGGGCTTCGATAAATAGTTCGTTTTTATTTTGTACCGTTGGCTTGTATCCAATATTCATCATTGTCGGCCATTGTTTTGTACCCAAATCTGCTATGCATGCATATACGCCCACGTGAGGAATTAATTTGTAAGGGCAGGTTACTTCAATATTGGCTGTGGGAAACCCAATTTTTCTTCCCAGCTGTTGGCCATGCACAATATTCCCCGTAATTTGGTAGTTGTATCCCAGCATCTTGGCTGCTTCTGCTACATGTCCGTGAGTTAGCGCCGTACGAATACGCGTGCTCGAAATGGCGTGACCGGCTCGCACCTCATGCAATTGGTGTAGCGTAAACTTGTGCTTTTTCGCCAATGGTTTCAGGTTATTGAATGTGCCTTCTCCTTTGTGCCCAAACCGGTGATCGTAGCCGAATACCAGATGTTTTATCCCGATTTGTCCAACAAGAATTTCTTGCACGAAATTATCATATGTTTGCTGTGCAAGTTCATTATCGAAGTTTAGCAGTATAAGATGCTTAATGCCGTTTTGCTCGAAAAGTGCTATTTTTTCTTCTATTGCATTTAGTAATTTTATATCGCCTTTGCCCAGAACCATTTGCGGATGTGGCCAAAATGTAAGCACAACGCTTTCCCCGCCTTCCTTATCAGCAGTAGCCTTTAACTGGTCGAGCACGTGCCTGTGCCCCTTATGCAGTCCATCGAATGTACCCATGGCCAGTACCGGGTTCGATATTGAAATTTCTTTTATATCTTTGTATATTTTCAAAACAATCGGTTTTTAACCATGCAAAATTAGAATTTTTAACGGGAATATTCGGTAAACGGCCATTGCGGAAAAACTTTTCGCACAATTTGAACGTTTCCCGTACGTTTTTGTTAGTTTGCAAGAATATTATTATTCACAATAATTAAATCTAACCTCATGAGAATTATCGCGTTTTTCCTATTGGTCATAACATTTTTGAGTGCTTGTCAGAAAGAGGAGCCGGGCAATGAGCTGAAAGGCACAATTTACGGCGCCAACAATGAAACAATATACTTGCTTAATTTATTGGAGAGCGGGGCAAAGCCCGATTCTTCGGCCATTAATTCCAATGGCGATTTTAAATTCAACCTTACTGTAGACCAACCTACCGATTATTTGTTGTTTCTCGATCAGCAGAATTTTATTCGGTTGCTTATTAAACCCGGAGATCATATAAAGGTAACTGCCGATGCCGATGACCTTGCCGGTACGTATAACGTTCAAGGTTCCGAAGTGAATGAGGCAGTCATGAAAATTATGAAGCACAATCTACAAAGTAGCGATATTATCGATAGTTTGAATATGGTTTACCAAGCCAATGAAAGTAGTCCGAATTTAGACGTTTTGATTAAAGAGCTTCAAGCCGAAAGTCGCAAAGTATATCAGAAAGAACGGCGTTTTTTGGAGGATTTTATAAAAGAAAATAATTACCCACTGGCATCCTACGTAGCGCTTTCGTTACGTGTGGCAAATGAGGCCGTTTTTAATCCGGAAAACGATTTTAAATATTTCGAAATTGTTGATACCGCATTGGCATCAAGATATAAAAATGCTCGAATCAGTAGTTTGGTGAGTAGTTTTACGAAAAAAGTTAAAACACAGATCGAACGAAATCAAACGGCAAGTACGCATTTCGCTATTGGTGCTGTAGCACCCGAAATTGCACTGCCTTCGCCAAAGGGCGATACCATTCGGCTTTCATCGCTACGCGGAAAGTATGTTCTTATCGATTTTTGGGCGTCGTGGTGTCGCCCGTGCCGCATAGAGAACCCCAATCTTGTGAAACAGTACTGGAAATACAAATGGAAAGGATTTGAAATTTTTCAGGTTTCGCTCGATCGCAAAAAAGAGGATTGGATTGAGGGTATTCGTAAAGACCGTTTAGGTAGCTGGAAGCATGTGAGCGACCTTCAGATGTGGGGCTCAAAAGCCGCCGAAACTTACAATGTGAAGGCCATTCCTGCCAGCTTTTTAATTGACCCGGAAGGGAAAATTATTGCAAAAAATTTACGTGGAGAGGAATTAGGCAAAAAGTTGGAAGAAGTGTTTAAGTAATTGTGTGAAACTGTTGCGTTAAGCACTTCCAAGGAATGTGATTATGTCGAAAATTTATTTTGCATCAGACATGCATCTTGGGTTCCCAACCCGAGAGAAAAGTATCGTAAGAGAAAAACGTGTGGTCAAATGGCTCGATCAAATTATTGATGACGCCGACGAGCTTTATTTAGTGGGCGATATTTTTGATTTTTGGTTTGAATACAAGCATGTTGTGCCGCGCGGATATACCCGGTTTTTAGGTAAAATAGCCGAGTTTACAGATCGCGGCATTCCCGTTCATTTTTTTACCGGAAACCACGATGTGTGGGTGTTCGATTATCTGAAGTCGGAGTTGGGCGTTCAGGTTTATCGTAAACCCGTTACCCGAACCATCGATGGTAAGGTGTTTCATATTGGACATGGCGATGGACTTGGTTCGGGCGATTGGTCGTTTAAACTGCTGAAACGTATTTTTACCAGCAGTGTATTGCAGTGGATGTTTGCACGCATTCATCCGAACTCTGCTGTTGGGTTTGCACATCGCTGGTCGCGCCATTCGCGCTACAGTAAAGGCATAAAAGCCGAGGTATTTATCCCCGAAAAGGAGCATTTGGTACATTACGTGCAAGCTCATCAGAAACATGAACCGTGCGACTATTATATTTTCGGACACCGACATATGCCGTTAATCCATCGCCTAGGTGATGCTATTTATGCCAATTTAGGCGATTGGATTACTCATTTTACATTTGGCGAGTGGAGTAATAACCGACTGAAAATTAAACATTTTTCAGAAAAAAATGAGATGGTTATTGTAGACGAAGTTTAGTTGTATGAACCGTTGATTGGCCATTTCGGATTTTTAAAATGACAATGTTTGTTGCATTTACAGATTTTACATCAATAAAATTCTTGCTCGCATTAACATGTTCTTCAATAATTTTTCGCCCCATGAGGTCGTAAAGCTCAACCGTAACTTGGCCGTATTGTTCCGGTAATTCGAATGAAATTCTCCCATTTTCTGACCGAACAGCAAAATTAGGATCGTTTTTGTCGTTTATTCCGCTAATTCCCAGTAGATCTCGCACAAGCGAACGAACTTCGTTTGATGCTACATTATACATTTTGTAATTGGGAGCGAGAATGTAATAATACGGCGTGTAGGGCACATGAAATCCAAACGAATCGTTTATAACGCTGTCATCTTCAACAACAGAAAAAGCAGGAAACGAACCCGGGTATTCATCAAAAAATGCCATAACTGCCGAATCGGTTTTGTAGGAGGTCTCAATTGCCCAAACATACCCTAATTCGCCAGTGTTTAAAACTTCAGTCCATATGCTTTCCATTTCGGGCATGGCAAGTTGGCATGAACCACAAGTTGTACTGAAAAAATCAATCACAACAACTTTTCCACTATCCAGTGTGTTGTGCAAATTGTACACATCGCCCTTAGTATCCGTCATTGTAAAATTAGGAATTTGGGCACATGTTAATGTTTGAATAGAAATAGCAATAATTATGAGTATGAGTTTTTTCATGTGTTTGACTTTAAATGTGTAATTTTGCAACGTTTTAAGGATTTATTCAAAAATCATGCAAATTATCAACTATTTAGATATTTGAATTGTTTTTGTATAGGTTCTAAGTGACTATTTTATTGAATTTAAGATGTTGAAAGGGTATTTTTCTTATTTAAAATTATTATTTTCACGGCCAATGAATTTGATGCCTATGCGAAATTTTTTGCTTTTTATTGGTATTCTGGCTCTCACTGCCTGTAACACGAGTAAGGATGGAGACAGTGTGAAAAAGTCGCTGCACGATGAGGTGGTTACTTCTGATGAAGTGAAGCCTGAATTTAAAGCTTCCCGTATGGTTTACAGAGTGCCCACTCCGATCGAATTTTTTCGGTTTTACCAAGATGGGGGAGGCCGATACAATGCAGCGTTACTTATGCCTGTCAATAGTGTGGCACGCTATATTTCTTCAAAGGAAAAGGCGGTTGCATTTGGGCTGTTTGCCTCAGATTTGGCTTTTTGTGCCGTTTTTGGAGAAAATCAGCAAACAATTTCGTTGTTTGAAACAACCAAGCAAATTGCTGATGAGCTTGGGCTGACGGCAGGGTATGGCGAAAGCCTTATGAAACGCTTTAAAAATAACTTAGATAATGTAGATTCTCTTTACCATCTTTCAACAGAATCTTATTGGAAAGTGTTTTCGTTTCTGGAAGAGCAAAATAAAACTCGTTTGTTGTCGTATATTACTGTGGCCGGGTGGATTGAAAGCCTATATTTGGCAGTTAATGCGCAGGCAACTGAGAAAAACGATAATCTGAAGGGATGCATTGCCGACCAGCAATATGTAGTTGAGAATTTGGTGTCGTATCTCACTAGTGTTCATGGTGATGAGGCTTCTAGTGATGACGTATTTCAGCTTATTTTTGAATTGAATGATGTATACAGTAGGTTGTATGAAAACCCCGAAGATGTAATTATTACCGAAGAACAGTTTACCGAATTGCAAAACGTAATAACCACACAAAGAGCCTTGTTGGTTAAATAGAATGTAAATGAGAAAGTCTTTTATCATATTTGTATTAGTGTTGGTAGGCCTTTTCGGATACGGACAGCGTTGCGATAATAAAGATTTGTGCGACAAAGATCTTTTTGGCGACTACGATTTTCGTAGCCAATCGAACTATACGTACGTGTATACCGGTGATACCCTACGGGTTAAGGTTGTTGTTTATTCGGGTCAGGAATACCGCATTTTTACCTGTGCAGAACGGAAATTAAGAGATACATATTTTCGAATTATTTACCCCGAAAAACGATTCAGAAGAGTTGTAAAGGAAGTTACAGAAAAATATGTGCCCATTTATGAGCGCAATAAAGACGGTAATTTTGTGTTCGACGAAAATGAAGAACGCATTATGACCGGAACCATATTTGCCAAAGATACCGTTTGGGGCAGGGAATTGGAGACCTCTGAATCAATTATTTATGAGTCAAATAAGGCGGAGGAGCCCTACTGGGAAGCTAATATACATAAAACACGTTTAATTATTATTGAAACTATTATACCCGAAGGCAGAAAACCGGCAAGTGGCTGTATCCAAATTATGGTGGGGCGGCGATATAAAAGTGCTAATCCGTTTCGGCGATAATTTTGTAACACATGTTATTTTGTCAGGTTTTTTTCAATAAAACTATCTCGAATCAGTTAAAACGAACAAAATATAATGCCGTTGGATTTTGGCGCTAAAATTGTTTGTTCAAAGACTTGCAGTTACCGTTATGCTGCTTTTTAAAGAGTGTGTCGAAATAAAAAATGAAAAGAAAAAATAATATATGCAAAAGAATGAAACATCAAATGAAATAGTTAACAGTATTATCGAAGGCATAAAGGAGAAAAAAGGCGAAAATATTGTTGCTATCGATTTACATGAACTCGAAAATGCTGTAACAGACCACTTTATTATTTGTCATGGAAGTTCTAACCGACAAGTAGATGCTATTGCAGATCACATTGAAAAGAAGTTACGTAAACAGTATCACGAAAGTGTATTTCACAAAGAGGGCGAACAGCAAGCCAACTGGATATTGCTTGATTATTCCAACTTTGTAGTTCACATTTTTCAGAAAGATGTGAGAGACCGGTATAAGCTTGAAGAACTTTGGGCCGATGGAAAAACAACCGTGATAAACGATTAAAATTAATGGATAAGAACATGGAGAAGAATAAGAAAACAGAAGAAAAGCATTCATCAAATACACCGCAAAAACCTAAGTTTAACATATATTGGATTTATGGTGCTATTGCACTGTTAATTCTTGGGATGCAATTTTTCGGTAGTTTTGGCAGTAGTGCTGTTGAAACTACCTGGAAAGAGTTTAAAAATGAAATGCTCGAAAACCACGATGTGAGAAAAGTAAACGTGGTTAATAAACAGCGCGTCGAGGTTTTTATCAAACGCGATAAGCTGGGAACCGGAAATTATCAAAACTTTACAGCCGAAGGTTTATCTACAGGTCCTCAATATTATTTTACCATTGGCTCTGTAGAGTATTTTCAAAAACAGCTCGATGAGGCACAGGCCAATTTTTCCGAAGACCAGAAAATTGGTGTTCAATACGAAACCCGTGAAGATCATGTGGGGAATATTATAGGTTGGCTCTTGCCAATTGTGATTATTGTGGCCATCTGGATTTTTATTATGAAACGAATGACCGGCGGAGCACCCGGTGGTGGCGGGCAAATATTTAATATCGGGAAATCAAAAGCCAAACTGTTCGATAAAGATGGCGCTAAAGTAAAAGTTGATTTTTCGTTTGTTGCCGGACTTGAAGAGGCCAAAGTAGAAGTGATGGAAATTGTCGATTTCCTGAAAAACCCTGATAAATATACCGATTTGGGTGGTAAAATCCCCAAAGGAGCTTTGCTCATAGGTCCTCCGGGAACCGGTAAAACCCTGTTGGCGAAAGCCGTAGCTGGAGAGGCCGATGTGCCGTTTTTCTCTATCTCGGGTTCCGATTTTGTTGAAATGTTCGTGGGGGTAGGTGCATCAAGGGTGCGCGACCTGTTTAAGCAAGCCAAGGAAAAAGCTCCCTGTATTATTTTTATCGATGAAATCGATGCCATTGGCCGTGCACGTGGTAAAAACCCGAACATGGGAGCCAACGATGAACGGGAAAATACCCTAAATCAGTTGCTGAGCGAAATGGATGGATTCGATTCCAATTCCGGAGTTATTATTCTTGCCGCTACAAACCGTGTAGATGTGCTCGATAAAGCACTGCTTAGAGCCGGACGTTTCGATCGTCAAATACACGTTGAACTACCCGACCTGAAAGAGCGAGAGCAGATTTTTAAGGTGCATTTGGCGCCATTGAAAAAAATCGATCCCGATTTGAATCCATCGTTTTTAGCCAAGCAAACACCGGGCTTTAGTGGCGCCGATATTGCAAATGCTGTAAATGAAGCTGCACTTATAGCTGCACGTAAAGGTAAAAATAAAGTTGAAAAACAAGATTTTCTCGATGCCGTCGATCGTATTGTTGGTGGTTTGGAAAAACGAAATAAAATAATCTCTCCTCAGGAGAAAAAAACCATAGCTTACCACGAGGCCGGGCACGCAACTGTAAGTTGGTTGCTTGAACATGCGAACCCATTGGTGAAGGTTACCATTGTGCCGCGCGGACAAGCCCTGGGAGCAGCATGGTATTTGCCCGAAGAGCGACAAATTACCACGAAAGTGCAAATTCTCGACGAAATGGCCGCGCTAATGGGCGGTCGGGCTGCCGAAGAGGTTGCCTTTGGCGTAGTGTCTACCGGTGCTTTGAATGATTTAGAACGGGTGACCCGAAAGGCCGCTGCAATGGTTACATATTTTGGAATGAGCTCAGAGGTAGGAAACCTTAGTTATTTCGATTCTACCGGTCGCAATGAGTATAGTTTTACAAAACCATACAGTGAAGATACTGCCAAACTAATCGATAAGGAGATTAAGAAAATTATTGATCAGTCGTATCAGAAGGCGTTGAGAATTTTAAGAGACAACCGCGAAGGGCATCATGAAATAGCCAGAAGGCTGCTTGAAAAAGAAGTGATTTTTTCTGATGATTTGGAAGAGGTGTTCGGGAAACGAAAAAATAGTAATGAAGACGATGAAGATTCCCGAAAAGCAGAGGTGAGTAGCGCGCAGTCGTCCGGCGATAAATAATTGTGAAGCATGAACTTGCTGATTCCAAAATCTGTAAGGGATTGTAATGAAATACAATATGCGAGATTCTTCTATGTCAGGCATATGGGAAAGCTCGAAACGTTAAATCAAAATTAGAACTAAGTGAAAAACTCTGATTGGGTATCTGCATTTTCGACAACACAGGCTTACCAAGCCTACATAATTAAGGATCTGCTCGAAGACCATGATATTGATGCCGTGGTTATTGATAAGCAGGATTCTTTTTACATTATGATTGGCGAGATAGACGTTGTTGTAAAATCTGATGATGTGATTAGAGCGAAGCATTTAATTAAAAAAGCAGACTTTTGAAAAATCTTGTGGAGCGTACATTATCAGGTCTTTTAATTTCAGTTTTAACAATTGTATCTATTGTTTGGCATGAGTTGTCTTTTGGTTTTTTCTATCTGCTTATATTAGTGATGTGCGTAATAGAGTACTACCAATTGAGCCGG
Source organism: Salinivirgaceae bacterium (assembly GCA_046482785.1). Classification (GTDB taxonomy): domain Bacteria; phylum Bacteroidota; class Bacteroidia; order Bacteroidales; family Salinivirgaceae; genus Salinivirga. Next base: position 241 of record JAWOEM010000190.1, on the reverse strand, counting down.
AAATTACATGTACGGCCGATTTTAGCTTGGCAATTGGTTCTGTCTGTTTTGTTATTTGCCGGAGCATGGGGGCTATTTGCCGGTATAGTTCCACCAAGAGCCTTGTCGCTTATTGTGCCCCTGTTTTTTATTGCCTTTATAAGTGAGTTGTATCGCCGAAAAAAACGCGTGGTGCAAAATATAGCTTTTACGTTTTTGCCGGTTATTCATGTGGCATTGCCCCTGGCCCTTTTCATAGGTC
>JAWOEM010000139.1:0-6157 GCA_046482785.1 Salinivirgaceae bacterium | reverse complement strand
GAATTGGATCAGGCCATGCTTGACGAAATTTTTGTGCCGGGTGGGCGATTGGGCAAAGGTACTAAAAATGAGCGTGTTGATGGGCTCGGACTTACAATTGTTTGAATTTATACCAATGCCATCGGTGTAAGCATAGATTTTAAATCCAGTGGCGGTACCAATGTCACGGAATTAAAGCTTCCAATCGCATTACCCTAAATTTTTTGTTTGGTTCGGCGCTCATTGCGTTTGCCCGCCAAATTGACGAAATATACTCCGGCAAAAACCAATAGTGTCGATACAATTTTTAACCATGTTAGCGTGTCTTGCATCATAATGATGGCTACAATACTTGCTATGACAGGTTGTGAATAAATGTAAGTGCTGGCAAGTGTGGGGCTTACCCATTGCATGGCTATTATGTTTAGCAGGTATGCAAAAAATGTAGTAAAAATTACTACATAGCCCACCGAAAGCCACACCTCTGTTGTAAACAAGCTAAAATCGGTGCTCGCCAATTCGTTGTACCCTGTGGGTAAAATAATAAATGAGCCAAACAAAAATACCCACTTAATTACCGTAATCGGATGGTATTTTGCCATTAATGGCTTTACCAGTACTAGGTAAAGTGCATATGAACTGGTGTTGCCAAGCATTAGCAGGTTTCCTACAAAATGATCTGACTCAAAGGAGATTTCGCCGCCTGCTGTAATGAGCAAAATGGCGCCCGTTCCACCCAGGATAATTCCCAATCCTTTTCGCCAGGTAATGCGCTCTCCCAAAAGAATGAGTGCGGCAACCAGTACCACTATCGGATTTGCTGTCATTATAATGCTGGCATCGATTGGTGTGGTTAAGTTGAGCCCACTCAAAAACATAATTTGGTTGAGCGCAACCCCGAACATTCCGCTTAATGCGAGGCGAATAATGTCTTTTCTCGCTACGGTTTCTTTTACCATAAAAGCACCGAAAAGCCAGAAAAGTAAAACGCCACCAATTGCCCTTAGCACCACCAATGCCAATGGATCAATGTAGTCGGGCATAATCCATTTTGCAACAGCATAATTTACTCCGTAAATTAGGTTAGCTCCAATAAGAGCTGCGTGAGCGCTAGTTCGTTTATTCATTCGTTAGGCAATTGTTGCTTTGTCCGTTTTGTTCAGTACAAATTATCCAAAAGAACTATTCCGAATCAATAATTATGCAGAAAAGCCATCGTAGTTTAAATAAAGTGTTTTTTCTGTAGAAAGTCCTTTTCCATTGATCATTTACTTCAGCCTTTTGCTGTATTAACTTCTCGCTCATATCTCTGTATGTGCCTGAAAAAAAGTTATCAACAAAGTGGGAAAAAGTGGGGGAAAGTGGTTGATTGTGGTAAAAATCTTTGTAATTTTACATTGAAAATCCTGTGTTCTATGGTGACTTTTATTGGAGAATATAATCTTAAGATCGATGCAAAGGGGCGTCTGGTGTTTCCTGCTGCGCTAAAGCGGCAGATTAAAACATCTGCACAGGATCAGTTTGTCATTAAAGAAGATTTGTTCGAAAAATGTTTGGTATTGTTTCCATTGGAAGAGTGGGAGCGCCAAAATGCAATTCTTCGAAAAAAACTAAATCCCTTTAATGCCAAACACAATATGTTTCTCCGTGCGTTTGCAAAAGGAGCTGCGGAAATTACGCTCGATAGTAATAACCGGCTATTACTGCCTAAACGGCTTGTCGACTATGCAAAAATCGATAAAGAAATTGTTTTGGCAGGGCAGAACGGCAAAATTGAGCTGTGGGCTAAAGAAAACTACCAGCAGTTGTTTGATGCCGATATCGATTATGCTTCGCTGGCTAGCGAAGTGTTGGGGAACGATTTGAATAGTGAAGTGTAATTAACGATTGTTTTTGAACAAATTTAGTAGTGCTTTTTTTGCATTGGTAGTTCAATAATAATCGGCTTGTTGGTATAGCCGCCACAGGAATCAAATTTTTGTTGCCGAAGCTAAATATACAGAGAATAAAAATGACAAATTATCACACCCCGGCTTTGCTAAATCAGTGTCTCGATGGTTTAAATATAAATCCGTCGGGAATCTATGTCGATGCTACTTTTGGTGGCGGCGGCCATAGTGCTGCCATTATTGAGAAATTAGATAATGGGCATTTGTTCGGGTTTGATCAGGACGACGATGCCAGAGCGAATATCAACGATGAGGAGCGATTTACATTTGTGCATCACAACTTTTCGTTTTTGAAGCATTTTATGCGGTATTACAACGTTGATTTCCTCGATGGAATTTTGGCCGACCTTGGTGTCTCATTTCATCATTTCGATACAGCCGAGCGTGGGTTCTCTTTCCGATTCGATGCTCCACTGGACATGCGCATGAACCAAAATGCAACCCTAACTGCGGCTAGTGTTGTAAATGAATATAGTTTGGAACAACTGGTTTCTTTATTCAGACTATACGGAGACTTCCGGAATGCGTACAAGTTAGCCGACGAAATTTGCAAAGTCAGAGCGGTAACGCGAATAAAAACAACGACTGAGCTTAAACAGACAGTCGAAAAGTTTTTTCCGTCCAAAACACAATCGAAATTCTTAGCGCGGCTTTTTCAGGCTATTCGCATGGAAGTTAATCAAGAGGTCGAAACACTAAAAACTTTATTGCTCGATGGTACTCATTTGCTAAAACCGGGTGGTAGGTTTGTTGTTATTACATATCATTCTATCGAAGACCGAATAGTAAAGAATTTTTTTAAAAGTGGAAACTTTGAGGGTAAAGTGGAGCAAGACTTTTATGGAAATGTAGTGGCGCCATTAAAGGCCGCAAAAGGAGGAATAATTGTTCCCGATGAAAACGAAATAAGCGAAAATCCACGATCGCGCAGTGCTAAACTTAGAATTGCAGAAAAGATATGATGGAAGATAAACAAGCGGAATATCAGGAGTTTGATGATTTTCAGGATTTACCGAAATCGAAGGCGAATAAGCGGAATTTTCTGAAAGAAATTGTCGATGGTTCAATTTTAACCAACGACTTTTTTGTAGCTCAGTTGCCGTTTATCTTTTTTCTCACAGCATTGGGGATAGTCTATATTGGAAATAGTTACCATGCCGAAAAAATGGTGCGCCAAACAAAGCAATTGGAGTTGGAGCTAAAGCGGTTGCAACCAGAAGCCATCGCTATTTCTTCTGAATTAATGCAGCAGAGTAACCAAAGTCAGGTTGCCAATTTATTAAAAAGTAAAAATCTGGAGCTAATCGAGTCGCGAGAACCTCCAATAAAAATTGTGGTGAATAAAGAACCATTTGAATGAGTATACGAGGACAAATAATAGGACGAATTGGATTGGTGTATGCTTTTGTCGTAGTTTTTGCACTGGCCATTCTGGGTGCCATTCTGAATATTCAGTACGGGCAGGCTAGTCGTTGGTTGCAACACGAAAAAAACAATTTCCGTGAGCGAACCATCACTCCTACACGTGGCGATGTGCGTGCGCGCGATGGCCGCTTGCTGGCTAGTTCTGTGCCTGAATACGAAATTCGTATGGATTTGGTTAGCGAAGCACTCGATCCTAAAGTGTTTAACGCAAAAGTAGACTCACTTGCCCAGGGGCTTTCATCCATTTTTGGCGATAAATCGGCAAAAGTTTATAAAGACGACTTGTTGGCTGCGCGTTATCGGAAAGAACGATATTATCTTGTTCAACGCGATGTTACACATATGCAACTTAAAAAGTTGGAGCAACTTCCCATTTTTAGGTTAGGCCAATACAAAGGCGGGTTTATTGTAATTTCCAAAAGCGACCGTAAAAAACCTTTTAACCAATTGGCCAGTCGTACAATCGGCTACTCGTTTCCAGACGACGAAGCGGTTGGTGTAGGGCTCGAAGCCGCCTACGATAGCATACTTTCGGGTGTTTCAGGTAAGCGCATGGAGCAGCGTATTGTAGGAAACTACTGGAAACCCATTAGCGATGAAGCTACCCGCGACCCGGTTAATGGAATGGATCTCATTTCAACAATCGATATCAATATTCAGGATGTGGCGCATAGTGCATTGTACCGAACATTGTCGAGTCACGATGCCCGACATGGCACTGCAATACTAATGGAGGTGAAAACAGGGGAGATTCTTGCAATTAGTAATTTGCAACGTGCCGAGAACGGCCATTATTACGAAACATTCAATTTTGCTGTGGGCGAAAATACAGAGCCCGGAAGTACATTTAAGTTGCCGATACTCATGGCGGCTATGGAAGATGGGTATATCGATATAAATGACTCAATTGACACCGATAACGGAACGATCAAATTTTATGATCATACCATTCGCGATTCACGAAGAGGTGGTTACGGTAAAATTACAGTGCAGCAAGTTCTGGAGTATTCGTCCAATGTGGGCATGGCCAAAATTGCAACGAAATACTATAGAGGCAAAGAAAAAGATTTTGTGGAGAAACTTTATAGCATGCACCTTAACGAGAAATCCGGTATTTGTATTCCCGGAGAACCTGCACCATACATCAAATACCCCGGAGATAAATATTGGTCTGGTTTGTCGCTTCCGCAAATGGCCTATGGGTACGAAGTGCAAATGACGCCGTTACAAATTCTAATGTTTTACAATGCTGTGGCAAATGGAGGAACCATGGTTGCGCCACGATTAGTAAAAGGAATTCAAAATCATGGAAAATATATCAAGCGTTTCGAACCTGTGGTGGTTGATAAACAAATTGCATCGCCCTCAACCATAAAAAAAGCGCACTTAATGCTCCAGGGCGTAGTAGAGAATGGTTCGGCCAGGAACCTTGCGAACTTGAATTTTCGAATTGCCGGAAAAACCGGGACAGCCCAAATTGCCAATAAAAAATATGGGTATAAATACCAGTCAGTAGTGAGTTATCAGGCTTCATTTGTCGGATATTTTCCGGCCGACAATCCACGGTATTCGTGTATAGTAGTTGTCAATGAACCATCAAATAGTCAATATTATGGAAATGCAGTTGCAGGTCCCGTTTTTCGCGAAATTGCCGATAAGGTTTATGCCACACGTCACGAAATGCACACGCCGTTAGATCAGGTGCGAGCCGATATTAGCGATTTGGTTCCCTACTCATTTTCCGGTAATCGTGGCGATTTGAACTATTTGTTAAACGAATTTAATATTCCTATTGACGATAAAAGTATCGGAACACCTTGGGTAGTAACCACGAGAGCCAATTCCGATATTATTTTCGAAAACCGAATTTTGCGAAGAAAAATTGTCCCAAATGTTGCAGGAATGGGCTTGCGCGATGCGTTGTCTATTCTTGAAAATGCAGGCCTGAAAGTTACTTTCTCCGGTTATGGAATTGTTTCTAATCAGAGTCTTTCGGCAAATCAGGTTTACCAAAAGGGGCAACTTATTCATCTCACATTATCGAATAATTTTTAAATGCTTTTTAAGATTTTTTTTATTGATTAATACAATTTGAACAAGAATAAAATACGCGTTTTATAGTGAAGTCTTTAGCCAACATATTAAGCAATTTTGCATACAAAATAGTACAGGGAACCGATACTGTACCTGTCAATAATATTGTATTTAACTCCAAAGAAGTGCAGTTGGGCGATTTATTCGTTGCCATTGTGGGTTCCAGTACCGACGGACATAAATTTATTGGTCAAGCCTTCGAAGCCGGTGCTGAAACTCTGGTGTGCGAAAAAATTCCCGAAATTATACCTTCCGGAAAAACGGTTGTTCAGGTAGAAAATGCTCAGTTAGCACTTGCGGCAATGGCTGCGAACTATTTCGGACATCCATCAGAAACCATGAAAGTAGTGGGAGTGACAGGTACAAACGGAAAAACCACTACAGCGACCATGCTGTACGATGTGTTTACGCAGCTTGGATATCCATGCGGCCTGTTTTCAACAGTTAAAATATTGATTAACGATAGTGAGGCTCCGGCCACTCACACTACACCCGACCCTATTACCATTCAAAGCTATATGGCGCAAATGCGCGATGCCGGTTGCGAATACTGTTTCATGGAAGTGAGTTCTCATGGAATCGATCAGTACAGAACAGAATACATTCATTTTGATGTGGGTGTGTTTACGAATATTACTCAGGATCACCTCGATTATCACGAAACATTTGCCAATTACCTGAACGCTAAAAAGCGGTTCTTCGATCGGTTG
>JAWOEM010000089.1:0-6319 GCA_046482785.1 Salinivirgaceae bacterium | reverse complement strand
ACGAAGAAGGCATACAGAAAATTATAACAAACAAACCTACCAACTTAATAACTGAATTAACTGAATTAACTCAATACCCAGAAACAGAAAGCCCTGCAGCTGCAGTATACCACGGAAAAACAGAAGCCACCAATCTAAAATCCAAGATCTAAGATCAGGCATAAATTCACGGAAAGGTGAAATATGGCAAGAAACAAGCAGAAACCATAAACTCAATTCATTTAATTCCTCAATTCCATAACTAACTTAATTCCTCAATCAACTTAATCAACTTAATTAACTCAATACCCAAAACCTTCAGTCGGTTCCCCAGGTTGGTGCAGGCTTTTGCAGTTTTGTGTATGGCGTGGCTAAAAATCAGCCGCCCTTCAAAGTTTGGGACAAAGCTGTTTTTTAGTCTTGTTGATTTAGCTATCTTATTGAAGGACGCTCATAAATTAATGCTTTTTTATACTTGTTTTCAGTTGTATTTAACTACTATTTATCAGAATCTTAGGGTGGATTTTGCGCAATTATGTTTTACAATAGGTTTTTTTGGAGCGTTCCCGTACAGATTTTGTCAACATAAGTGCAAGACTTTTGTTAGAAATTAAAAAAGTAAAGATATGAAGATAAGTATTATTGGAGCTGGTAACGTTGGTGCAACATGTGCTAACGACATCATTAACCTGAATTTGGCCGATGAGCTGGTTTTGCTCGATGTAAAAGAAGGAGTAACAGAGGGAAAAGCGCTCGATTTGTGGCAAACTTCTTCTATTAACCATTTCGAGACCTTTGTTAGAGGTGTAACTGACGATTATGAAGCCACCAAAGATTCTGATATTGTGGTGATAACTGCCGGGCTTCCCAGAAAACCGGGTATGTCGCGCGACGATTTAATTGGAATTAATGCAGAAATTGTTCAAAATGCTACCCGACAGATTATTAAGTATTCGCCTCATTGCAAAATTATAGTTGTTTCGAATCCTTTAGATGTAATGACTTATGCTGCGCTTAAGGCGGCAGGTGATAAGCCTTCTGTCGAAATATTCGGTATGGCCGGAATTCTCGATGCAGCCCGATATAAAGCATTTATAGCTCAAGAGCTGAATGTGAGTCCTGTTAGTGTTCATGCTATTCTTATGGGCGGGCATGGCGATACTATGGTCCCACTACCGCGCTACACGACCATTTCTTCGGTACCGGTTACGGAACTGTTATCGAAAGATAAACTCGATACAATTATTGAACGAACCAAATACGGTGGAGGCGAACTGGTGAAATTAATGGGGACATCGGCCTGGTATGCACCAGGTGCTGCTGCAGCGCAGATGGTATCTGTTATTGCAAAAAATTCACGTCGCTTGTTTCCGGTTAGTGCCTATTTGCAAGGTGAGTATGGGTTAGACGATCTCTATCTGGGTGTTCCCGTTATTTTGGCTCGCCAAGGTATTCAGCAAATTATCGAGTTGAAACTTAATGACGAAGAAATGGCTCTTGTGCACAAATCGGCAGAGGCAGTGAAAAGTATGCTCAAAGTGTTGAAATAGGTTTAGTTTTTCTATAGAATGACAGCGTCGAATAAAATTTATTCGGCGCTATTTTTTTTCTCCTTTTCTGCTTTTATCGCTGCTTGTGTGGCGGCAACGATATTCTCATTCATTTCGCCCTTTTTTTCCATCGCGGTAAGTACCGTTTTTATGTTTCCATAGGAATAATCATCACTAATTACCTGTTTTATCTCGTTTAAACGATAACTTTTAATGGTATGAGCTGCCTTTTTTATAAGTTCGTACGTTTCGGGCGAAATAATGTCGAAAACATTCACCAACCCTTCTGCAATGCACTTCGACATATGGGTTTCGATGGTAGAAACGGCCAGCGAACGTGCTTGTGCTATTTCCTCAATGTCGTTTCCTTCTTTTAACAGATTGTATGATAAAATGTGTGTTGGCGTTTTATCCTGAGGTTTTGATTTGTATACTTGTTTTTCTTTTGTGCGTTCTTCGGGTTGATACTTGAAAGCCTCCGGATCAGGGGTAATATTTTCGGCAAACGCCTTTGCCAAGACCTCCGCTTTGTGCAGTTGTTCAATTTTTTGCCATACAATATTGTCCAGTTCTTTGAGCTCTTTCATGTAAGTCTTTGTCCCCGATTCTTTGCTTACTGTTTGTGCATGACCTTTAATACTTTCGGTGAGCTTTTTTAGCTCCTTTTCGAAGTATTGACGGGCAGCTTTTGTTCTTTCCAAAATGTAATCGGCCTGCTCGTGGCCTTTATTTTCCGTTGCTTTTCCAATGGTTTGAATAAACTTTTCGCCCGTTTCATTTATTTTCATAGGCATATTTGCAAAATTTTCTGCCCAAGCTTTGTGCTTTTGTTTTTTCGATTGTTTCTCAGACTTATTGTATGTTTCTACATGATCTTTTAATTTGTAAATTAATTGTTTAAAACGAAAGGCCGTTTCAATAAAGCTAAGTAAGTACTGCCATGCCTCGCCCTTAAAGGCTGATTCCAGTTCGCTATTTGGCCGTTTATGCTCTGCAAAAGTTTTTAAGGCTGTTTCTGTTTCCGGAATATTTGTGGGAATTTGCCCGTTCAGCGTCAGACCATCAAGTGATGTGAGCCTCGACAAGGCAACATATATTTGTCCGGGTGCAAATGCGCGCGAAACATCAATTATGGCTTTTTCGAACGTTAATCCTTGGCTTTTGTGCACTGTAACTGCCCAAGCCAGCTTTAGCGGATAATGAATGTACCGACCTTTTACCGCTGTTTCCAGCTCATTTGTCTCCATGTTGAGTTTATAGCGTTTGTTTTCCCAGGCATATGGCTCTACTGTAAACGGATCTTTCCCATCTTCAAAACTTACCACAGGCCCATCGCTGTCTAATTCAGTTACGGTTCCAATTTTTCCATTGTAATATCGTCCTTCTCCCGAATAATCGTTTTTTATAAACATTACCCGTGCACCTTTTTTTAATTTCAGCTCTTGATCAATGGGAAATGTATTGGGCGGAAAATCATTTTCAACAACGGCTTTGTAAACTTTGCTTTTCCCTTTAAGTTTCTCCAGTTCCCGACTATTAATGCCATCGGCAAGTTTATTGTGAGTTGTGATAAATATGGCGTCGGTCAATCCTTTTGTCTCAATTTCCGGATCGTAATGCTTATTGAGCGTATCAATATCACTTTGCGTGATTTTGTTGTTCCGTAAGTTATTAAGAAGCCCCAGGAAATGATCGTCTGATTGCCTGTACACTTTTTCCAGTTCAATGTAAAGCGGAGGTCTGTCTTTTAGTGCCAGAGCATTGAAAAAGTACATACTTGAATAGAATTCCGATAAAATGGGCCATTCGTTTTGTTTTACAACGGGTGGCAATTGTAGCATATCGCCTATAAAGAGCATTTGTACACCACCAAACGGGGTGTTGCGTTCTTTACGAAGGGTTTTTAACGTTAAATCGATGGCATCCAGAATGTCGGCTCTCAACATGCTGACCTCATCAATAATCAGCAATTCTATGCTTTGTATTAACTGCCGTTTAGCTTTATTAATTTTTAAATTCTTGAGTAATGTTGTCGGCGTGTTCAGCTCAAAGTTTATGTTGCCATGCAAATTTCCGTTGGGCGATGGAACAAATGAGCCAAACGGAAGTTGAAATAATGAGTGTAGCGTTACCCCTCCGGCGTTAATGGCTGCAATTCCTGTGGGGGCTGCAATTATTGTGTTTTTATGTGTTTTTTTAGCAATGTCGTGCAAAAAAGTGGTTTTTCCCGTTCCCGCTTTTCCGGTTAAAAATATATGTCGATTGGTGCTATTAACGTAGTTTGCGGCAATTTGTGCCGATTGGCTATATTCCATGCTAAGTTATTTTTTTAGAACGAACGCAATTTAACCTAATTGGAAGGTTTTCACAAATTTTTGGTACTTTTGCCGCAGAAAAATTTTATCGCTATGACACAATTAGAGTTTCAACAAATAGTTGCGGAGGGTATCCCATCTAAGCTACCCGCTCCTAGAGCCTATGAGCAAGGAGTAAATCATGCTCCTAAACGTAAAGATATATTAACAGTTGAGGAAAAAAAGTTGGCTTTGCGCAATGCACTCAGATATTTTGAGCCTGAGCATCATGCCGAGTTGGCGCCCGAATTTGTAAACGAGCTGGAAACTTATGGCCGTATTTATATGTACCGTTTCCGCCCCGAGTATGAAATGAAAGCCCGTCCCATCGATCATTATCCCGGAAAATCGGAGCAAGCCAAAGCCATTATGGTGATGATTCAGAATAACCTCGATCCTGCCGTAGCGCAGCACCCTCATGAACTGATTACCTATGGTGGCAATGGCGCAGTGTTCCAAAACTGGGCACAGTACCGGCTCGTAATGAAATACTTGTCCGAAATGACCGACGATCAAACGTTGGTAATGTACTCCGGCCACCCAATGGGACTATTCCCATCGCACAAAGATGCTCCGCGCGTAGTTGTTACAAATGGAATGATGATTCCTAACTACTCAAAACCCGACGATTGGGAACGTTTTAATGCACTCGGCGTAACACAGTACGGCCAAATGACCGCTGGTTCCTACATGTATATCGGACCTCAGGGTATTGTGCACGGAACAACAATTACGGTGCTCAATGCCGCTCGTATGATTGCCCATAAAGGCGATGCCTCAAAAGTGCGAATATTTGTAACATCAGGTCTAGGTGGAATGAGCGGTGCTCAGCCAAAAGCCGGAAATATTGCCGGGGTGGTTAGCATTACAGCCGAAATAAATCCAAACGCAGCCAACAAAAGACATGAGCAAGGTTGGGTCGATGAGGTTATCGATGATGTGGACAAGGCCATCGATGTTGCTTTGCAGTACCAAAAAGAAAACAAACCGCATTCCATTGCATTTTTAGGCAATATTGTCGATTTGTGGGAGCGTATGGTAGAGCGCAATGTGTATATTGATATGGGTTCTGACCAAACATCGCTGCACAATCCGTGGGCAGGAGGTTACTATCCGGCAGGTGTGTCTTTCGACAATGCCAATACCATGATGGCTGAAAACCCTGAGCTTTTTAAGCAAAAAGTTCAGGAATCGCTCAAGCGACAGGTAGCTGCCATTAACAGCTTAACCGCTTCCGGCATGTATTTCTTCGATTATGGCAATGCATTTTTGCTGGAATCGAGCAGAGCCGGTGCCGATATTATGGCCGAAAATGGCATCGATTTTCGTTATCCTTCTTATGTACAAGATATTATGGGTCCCATGTGTTTCGATTACGGATTTGGACCTTTCCGTTGGGTTTGTGCATCGGGGAAACCCGAAGATTTGGAAGAAACCGATCGCATTGCCACAGAAGTGCTCGATCAGCTTAAGAAAGAATCGCCCGAAGAAATACAGCAACAAATGGCCGATAATATTCAGTGGATTCGCGGAGCGCAAGAGAATAAACTGGTTGTGGGTTCACAAGCTCGAATTTTGTACGCCGATGCATTGGGGCGCATGAAAATTGCCGAAGCATTTAATAATGCCATAAATGCCGGTAAAATTGGACCGGTAGTTCTTGGTCGCGACCACCACGATGTGTCGGGCACCGATTCGCCTTTTAGGGAAACATCCAATATTTACGATGGATCGCAGTTTACGTCAGATATGGCCATTCACAACGTAATTGGCGATGGTTTCCGCGGAGCAACATGGGTTTCTATCCATAATGGTGGAGGCGTAGGCTGGGGCGAAGTAATTAACGGTGGCTTTGGTATGCTACTCGATGGCTCAGACGATGCCGACCGACGCTTAAAAATGATGTTGCACTGGGATGTGAATAATGGAATTGCTCGTCGGAGTTGGGCGCGAAACGAAGGTGCCGTATTTGCCATCAAACGCGCCATGGAGCAAGAGCCCCGATTAAAAATTACAGTGCCAAACATGGCAGACGATGCCATTGTCGATAAATTATTTTAATAAAAAATCAGAATAATACGTTGGCGGGGGCAGATTGGTAAAATCTGCTCCCGTTTTTTTTGTCGCATTTCCTGTATTGAGTGAAGTTGAAATGTGTATAAACTGCAATAGGTTGAACCTTATTTGGAAAAAACTCTCAAGGACGTTCAATGATAAAACAATTTAAAACGTGGAATTTTTCCTCTCAATATTTGAGGATGTTGTATAATGCAACAAAATTTCGTAAATTGGTGTTTTAATTGTACTTTTATTTTGATTAGAAAAAAACCAATACTCTACACCCATGCGTTATATCATAATTTTTATTCTATCACTCATATTTGTTGCACAAGGTTGCGATAAAAAGAATGACGATTATTCGTCCATTGCAGGCGA
>JAWOEM010000073.1:0-4344 GCA_046482785.1 Salinivirgaceae bacterium | reverse complement strand
TCCACACAGCGAACGCCACGTTCAATACTCACTAACCAATCAACTTAATTCACTCAATTAACTTAACTCCCAAATCCCTCAATTTCTTAATCAACCCAACCTACAAACCGAAAACCAAAATCAACTAAAACCAACACCCAAATGCCGTTATGTGTAAAACTTATTCAACAAAAATATTCCCTATTCCAATTTTTAAATTATCTTAGTAGCTTCAATGATAGCAGGATAAGGCGCTAGGCGAAGTCGACAACCAATAAACCAACCGACAATGACAAAAAAAACATACGAACAGCTTCTAGCTGAAAACGAGCACTTAAAAAATGAATTATCGAGGCTAAAAAAGTTCGTAACAATAAGTACATCCGACACGCCCTCATTCGACGATCTTTTCGATCGGACAGAAATTCAAAAAATACAAGACTTATTTGCAGAAGTTACGGGTGTAGCTTCGCTAATTACGGCACCCGACGGGCGACCCATTACGCAACCCAGTAACTTTTGTCGCCTGTGCAAAGATATTATACGTGCCACACCTAAAGGCAAAGCCAATTGCCAATACAGCGACTCAATTGTTGGCAAACAAAACACCAAAGAACCAAACTATCAGCCCTGCCTAAGCGGCGGCTTATGGGATGCCGGCATTAGTATTTCAATTAACAATATCCACATTGCCAGTTGGCTGATTGGTCAGGTTAAAACCGAAACAACAAACGATGATGAGCTTTTGAGTTATGCAAAAGAAATTGGAGCCAATGAAGCTGAATTTAAAGCTGCACTGGAAGAAGTTCCACAAATGACGGAAACTCATTTTAAGCAAACGGCAAAAATCCTCCACTATTTTGCCAATCAAATGGCCAACATTGCCTATCAGAATATTAAGCAGCATAAGCTAATATCTACATTAGAAGACCGAAGAAAGGCTCTCAAAAAAAACAACGACCAATTAAAGGATACACAAAAACTTCTATCAGCCATTACCGAAAACATGTCGGACTTTATTTCCATTGCAAATAAAAAAGGCACTTTCGAATATTGTAGTAATTCCCACACGCTCTTAGGATACACGCAAAAAGAATTAATAGGCAACAACATACTGGATTATACGCACCCAAAGGAAGAAAGCATCCTCAAAGAAAAGTTTATAAAAGTACTCAATACAAATGAGGAGATTAAGACAGAATGCCGGTTTCGACAAAAAAACGGAACTTACCGATGGATAGAAGTAATTGCCAAATGTCTGGATTCTGATCGGGTACTTTTCAACTCCAGAGATATTGAAGAACGCAAAGCACACGAACACCTAGAAGCACAGTCGGCACAAAAACTGAAAGAAAGCGAACAGAAATTCAGGCTCATAGCAGAAAACACCAGCGATGGCATTATTATTACGAACCACAAAAATGAAACAACTTACGTATCGCCATCATACATTAAAATACTGGGCTACAGCGAAAAAGAAACACTTTCTCATAATCTTCAATCGATTTATGAAATTATTCATCCGGAGGACAGAGACCCAATATTCGAAAAAATTTATCGAGCAATTGAAACGCACAAAAACGATCTAACTTACAGCTACCGTGCAAAACACAAAAAAGGACATTACATTTGGAGAGAGGATCACGCAAATTTCCAGTACGACGAAAGCGGAAATCTTTTGGCTTCATATGTAATTTGTAGAGATGTTACGAAGCGAAAAAACACGGAGCTGAAGCTTATAGAATCGATGCAAAAAGTAGAGGAAAACCAGAGGCAACTCGGAGCAATGGTTAAAGCCATTCCCGACTTAATGTTCCGGCTTTCGCCCGATGGACAAATAATTGATTACAAAGCGGCCAAAGATAACCTCCACTATCAAAAAGATGAAATAGTAGGAAAAAATCTGGAACAGGTGGTACCTCCGGATTTGGTAAAAGAAACAAAAGAGAGAATTACCAAAACGCTTGAAACAAAAGAAACACAATATTACAATTACGACTTACATGTGCCGAACAAAGGCCTGCGAAGCTTTGAAGCACGCATGACTGCCATATCTGACAAAGAAGCACTGGCAATTATAAGAGATGTGACCGAGAAAAAACGAGCTGAACAACAGGTTATACAACAAAAAAACCTGTTTGAAACCATGTTTAACGCCATTAATGAGTCTGTGGTAATTACTAACAAAAACAGAGAAATATTACTTGCAAACAATGGTTTACTAAACACATTTGGGTATACGATGGAAGAGCTCGCCGGGCAAAACACCCAAAAACTGTATGCCCAAAAAGCAGATTACTTAAAAACAGGCAGCAACATATTTAATGAAAATGCATCAAATAAAGAACATAATTTTATAGTTAACTACCAAACAAACAATGGTAATATTTTTCCCGGCGAAACCTTTGGCACGAGGCTCTACGACAGCAAGCACAAATGGATTGGCAACATAGGAATTATTCGCGATGTATCGGAAAGAATAAAATATATCGAAGACCTTAAACGAACAAAAGCACTTGCCGAAAAAAACGAACAAATTCAGAAGGCACAAAAAGAGGAGATTATTTTAAACAATGAGCGGCTGGAGAGCATGCTGAAAATTGCACGCTACCAAACAAATTCGCAACAAGAAATTTTGGACTTTGCCTTACAAGAGGCAATTAAACTTACGAAAAGTAAAATCGGCTACATCTATTTTTACAATGAGGACACAAAAACATTCAAGCTCAACTCATGGTCAAAAGAGGTAATGCCACTATGTAACGTTCTAAACCACCAAGTTACCTACGACCTAGGCTCTACAGGTCTGTGGGGCGAAGCCGTACGCCAACGGCAACCCATTACAGAAAACAACTATGCCGGCGACAACCCACACAAAAGAGGCATTCCCGATGGTCATATTTCACTAAAAAAATTCTTGACTGTTCCGGTATTTATCGATAACTCGATAGTTGCAGTAATTGGCGTTGCCAATAAAGAAAAAGATTACAACGATACCGACATAAAGCAACTAACAATATTAATGGATAACGTGTGGAAAATTACAGAACGAATTCGATTAATCGAAAACCTGAACAAAGCCAAAGAAGCAGCAGAAGAGAGCAGTCGGTTAAAAACAGAATTCATGAACAACATGTCGCATGAAATTAGAACACCCATGAACGGAATTTTGGGGTTTGCGGGGTTGCTTAACAAACCCAATTTATCGGAAAACAGAAAGGAACAGTACGTAAACATCATACAAAACAGCACCAGACAGCTACTACACATTATCGACGATATAATTGAAATATCGAAACTTGGCACCAAGCAAGTGAAAGTAAACAAAGAACCGGTTTGCGTAAACGATGTATTACTGCAACTTTTCTCGGGTTTTGACTTAAAAGCCAAAGAAAAAAATATTAACCTCTACCTGAAAAAAAATATTCGTGATGCTCAAAGTACAATATGGTCTGACAAAGCGAAACTGACCAAAATACTGGAAAACATCATTGAAAATGCAATAAAATACACCAACCGGGGCTATGTGGAAATTGGTGCCGAAGTAGTGAAAAACGAACTACATATTCTGATAAAGGATACCGGAATAGGAATCCGCCCCGATAAGTACAAAACCATATTTGAACGCTTCTCGCAAGAAGAAAAAGAGCTGGCCAAAAACGTTGGGGGCTTAGGGCTGGGACTCTCCATAGCCAAAGAAAATGCTATGTTGCTTAATGGCAGCATAAACCTAAGCTCGCAAAAAGGCAGTGGTTCAATCTTTACATTAGTGCTCCCTTACACCCCAACAAACGAAGACTTTTTAACAAAAGCAAACAAAAACAGCGAAAACACTAAAAAGCCAATCCTTTTAGTAGTCGAAGATGAGGAAATAAACTTCCTTTACATAGAAGCTGTAGTAGAGGAAAAATACAGGGACGCAATAAGCATAATTCATGCGAAAAACGGGCAAGAAGCTATCGATTTCTGCGTTAAAAACAGCGAAATTAAACTCGTTCTAATGGATATTAGGATGCCTATAGTAAACGGATTGGATGCCACAAAAACAATAAAACAAACAAAACCGGATATGCCCATCATTATACAAACGGCATACTCGTCGTCCGACGACAAAAAGAAGGCACTTGCGGCAGGTGGCGATGCATTTATTTCCAAACCCATCGATTCGGCAATGCTGCAAAAATTAATCGATAATTTTATTAAATTGCACGATAAAACCACTCATTAGCAAAACAACAACACAAACCGATGGAACTTATTCTACTCAAAGAAATTGTCATAATCTTTGCCCTATCGACGCTTGTAAATTTCATTTTTACGAAAATAAAAATTCCAACAATTGTTGGGTACCTACTCACCGGAATT
>JAWOEM010000362.1:0-2525 GCA_046482785.1 Salinivirgaceae bacterium | reverse complement strand
GGCCAATGCTTCGCAGGCTTCTTTTGTGTTGATGAGTTGATAAGCAGTTTTAATTGTCTCCAAACTTTCCAGATCGGTGGGTGCGTCCTCTGTGGTTGCCACGGTGTCGAAAAGAGTAGGCTCTGCCGCATTGCCAATTATCCGGTCGGGGAAAATGCGTTTTTTTATGTTTTTAAAGTCCAGTTCCGATAAAAGTTCATCTACCGCTTTTTCATCGGGTTCTTTCCGTACCAGATCGCTGTAATCTTGCGAAAGCGGTACATCTATGTTTATGGTAACCAGTTTTTTAGATAAAAATACTTGTTCTTTATTTTCAACTAACTTTTCTTTTTGTTTTCCCTTTAAATCGTCAATGTTTTCGTAAAGGTTTTCCACCGATCCGTATTTGCCAATCAGCTTCTTGGCTGTTTTTTCGCCTATTCCCGGTGCACCGGGAATATTGTCCGAGGAGTCGCCCCATAGCGCCAAAATATCGATCACCTGCTCCGGATTCGAGATTCCGTACTTTTCATTAATTTCTTCTACGCCCATAATATCGACGCCACCACCGAATTTTTTCGGTTTGTACATTTGAATGTTTTCGCTTACCAACTGACCGTAATCTTTATCCGGTGTCATCATAAAAACCTCTATGCCATTCTTTTCGAGCTTTTTGGCCAATGTGCCGATAACGTCGTCGGCTTCATATCCGGCTTGTTCAAGCAATGGAATGTTCATGGCCTTAATCAGCTTGCGTATGTAGGGGATGTTTATTTGCAAATCTTCAGGCATTTGTTCCCTATTTGCCTTGTATTCTTTATACATTTCGTGGCGGAATGTTGGCTGGCTCACATCGAAAACTACGGCCACGTGCTCGGGGTTTTCTTTATTGAGTAGTTCGAGCAGCGTATTCATAAAACCGAAAGATGCCGATGTATTCATTCCTTTACTGTTCACTCTGGGGTTTTTAATGAAAGCAAAGTAAGATCTGTATATCAGTGCGTAAGCGTCGAGTAGGAAAAGTCTTGGTTTATCCATAATTTAAAATTTTATCAGCGATGTTTTTTTCATTTTAATGGGTGGAAAAATGTATATTTAGTTTTTGCGAGACTAATTGTCTGAAGCAAACCACTCGGCATAACTCGTTGCTGTTTCGTATAGGCGTATGCTGTAAACTTTAAGGTCGTCCGAAAGCTTCTTGTTTATTTTTTCTGCAAATTCGGCAACCAAATTTTCGCATGTTGGCTGGTAAGGGGTTGGTAAAACATTATCAAATATCTTTTTCATTTCCTCAATTCGGTCGTCTTGCTCAAATATTACTAAGGCATGATCCAGTGGCTTTACGATTTCTTGGTTTACAATTTTCTTTAATTGTCCGAAATCCATTACCATACCGTTTTTCGGATTGTTTTTTTCATCAATTGGTTCTCCAAATATGGTAACATATAGTTTGTATGAATGGCCGTGAATATTTTTACACAAACCATCATAATTGTGGAGTGCATGTGCCATTTCAAAATTAAATTCTTTCGTAATTCTAATTCTACTCATAGGTGAAGTTTTATATTATTAATTGGTGTAAGTCAATAAATTATGCATCGTTGTTTTTTTTATTCCTCTGCATTTTTGGTTCCTAAAAAGACCCTGTTGCATTTGCTATTTTATATTTCTACCCAAAATGCGCAAGCATAGATAGAAAAAATTACGAGATGCTTATTATGGGTTTTCCCAAAATACGTGAGCGAATTTACTACCTTAGCTTGGTTTTTGGACAAATATTAGTGTTTTTTATCGCCCATTGTGTAAAGAAAACACAAATTAATGAAGGTTAGATTGTTCAAAAACAGCGTTTTGTATAGTGAGAGATCTTTTTAAAATAGTATTGTATTTAAAAAATTTCGGGACTTGGAAATTTAAAACGCTATTAATACGTTTGTTGGTTACGGGTTACATTTACAATGGCTCAATGCGAGCGCCTTTTTAGACTGAATTCAATCATATTATAAAAATAATGTTTTCCATTTTTCGACAAATTTTTATCGGTGTGCTTTTGGGGCTTTTTGTTTTAGCTGCCTCATTAATGGGATACTTTTATCTCAATCAGGATAAAATTGTGCAACTGCTTGTGAAGGAAATTAATCGTCGAATTGAAACCAAAATTGACGTAGGCAACATTACCATGAGTTTTTGGGAACGATTCCCTGCCGTTTCGGTAAAATTTACCGATGTGGTTGTGCATAACCCGAAGGGCTTTCAGGGCACGCTATCTGATACGCTTTTAGTAGCAAAAACCATTTATGCCGATCTTGATTTGTCTACTTTGGTTAGCGAAACTCCTCAAATAAACCGAATTTATGTTTCTTCGGGCGCAGTAAATCTCGAAACCGACCGTTATGGCAATGGGAATTACCAAATTGGAAAGACCGATGATAATAATTCGGACGAATTTACGCTAAACTTGAATATCTCGGGTCTGGAAATGGATGATATGCAGTTTTCGTACAAAGCATTCTCCGATGTAAAAGTTTATCGGGCATTGCTCACTT
>JAWOEM010000341.1:0-3474 GCA_046482785.1 Salinivirgaceae bacterium | reverse complement strand
CAGCAAACACAGAAAAACAGCAGCCTAACGCTTGATGTCTCATTTTCAGGCCTCTATGAGTTCTCGCAAGGATAGGTATATCCTTTTCTTTAAGAAAACAGGACTTTCAGTATATCTAATCGATGTTGCGATTTTTTCCACGCTAAATGTATATAACGAAGTGATTTTTTTATCAAATCCGAGTTCTCATTTTGAGAATTATTCCAATTATTTGAAAAAACAGGTAGTTTTCTTGCCGACACTATCTATATGTGTCCACTTCCCTGCTCATTATCGCTTCGTCTGGTTAATTTTCAGGCTTTTGTTTTGAGCTGCTATGGCCTGATGGCCATAATCAACATATTTGAGTAGCCAAAGTTAATTGTTCTGTAGGGATTTGGGTAATTTTTTTGATGATTGATTGTTTTTAAGGTTTTTTTACGGGGTTGGTAGGTTGGTAAGTTAAATTGAGTTATTGGGTTGATTAAGTAATTGAGTTCCTTTGTTACTGAATTACTAAATTACTGAGTTAAAAGTTAAAAGCACACGTGGCATTTTGAAGGCAAACGTTAGGTTAGTGGCGATACATCTTTCCTCTATCTCCAGTAACTTAGATCATACGAAGCCTCAATTGTTTTCTCATACTTATTTCGAATGGCCGGGTACAAATCGAGCCCCGAGGCTTTCTCAATGCTATCGATGGATACTGCATAATGGTAAATATCGTTGCCGGATTTTTTATTGGGCATAATAAATCCTACTGCTTGCTGAATATCGTTATTCAAGACCAAAATACCTTTGTAATAATGAGACGGAACTGCCACTCTATTGGGTCCAATGGTTTTTGTTTCCTGCAAATAAAGAGGGCCGGTAACTACAAAAACCTGTTGGTACTTTTCTGCCCATTGGCGGGTACGCGATTCGAGCCGTTTCCAGATACCACGATTAAACGACGCTGCCTGGGGCGACATGTTGCTATAGTAGAAGCTCTCGTCCATCACCTCCTTATCCCATGCCATATCGGCAGCCGGTGCCAAATGGCCACGGTCGAACCCAGATTTGTAGTAGTCCTCATCGGTGGCCGATCCGGTAGTTACATTTGGGTCGGGACGAAATTTGTTGCTGCGTTTCACCGCTCCGTTGAGTTCTGCAGTATTCAGCTCCCAAGCCACCCAATGTGCTTGTTCTGTTTCTTCGTTATAGCTTAGCGTATATGCTTTATGCGCAATAACCAGTTCATTTTTTTCATAGGCGGGCAATTCCAGTGTGTTGCCCGTATAATATCCACATCCTGAAAAAAGTAGTAGGGCTGTTAGTCCAACAACAAAAATGTTTAAAGGTATTCTCATCATGGTTAATCTCATAATTTCCGGCATTAAAACGAACTAAATTACACAACTCTTGTTGTACTACAAACTAAAAGACACAAATTATGAAGAAAAACATGGGTATGGCAGATCGTATCATCCGATTGGTGATTGCTGCTACGTTAGCTGCGTTAAGCTATTTCGATATTGTAGGTGGAACACTTGAAATAGTTGCTCTGGTAGTTGCCGCTATTTTTGCGCTTACCGCAATGATTAGTTTTTGTGGCCTCTACACCTTGCTGGGCATCAATACCTGCCCAATGAAAGAGAAAAAGGAGTAGGAAGAACGAGAAAACTTCAAGAGGAGTTGCTTCATTAAGGACTGTGCCTACCCGTTACTCCGGTAAAGCGAGGTTTGGCCGTCCTTGCCAATTATCGTACCGGAATCATCATTAGCTTTCGTTTAGCTTAGGCAGATTTTGGGTGTTCCTATTTTTGTTGCCTAATTCTTTTGCCCGAAGCTTACTCTCTGAGTAAACCGTACTCGCTTAGCAAGACTTTCCAATCGGTGCTTTCCGTAATTTTTAAAAGTTCAACAGTAATGCTCTTTTTTAAGTTATCGTCGAGCTTAGTTGAAAAACCAAAAGCGTAGAGCTGCGAATTATAACTAACCGGAAGAATCTCAAAGCGGCTTAGCGAATCAAGTTGCGTTATGTAGGTAACCTGTGGCATATCGTGCGATATGGCATCTACTTTCATCTCATACAGAGCCTTCTGACACTCGTTGAGTGATTTGTATGTTTGCAAATGCTTAAAAAAACGCTGTTTTAAAAAGGCCTCGGTAGCAGAGTTTTCAATAACGGCAATTTCTTTTTCTTTAAAATCTTCAAAACTATTCTGGTTCCAGCTCAGTTGGTTCACGGTTAAGGATGATGCAATACTTGCCGTAAAACCCGAAATAATTATAATTGCAGAAAACATCCAGATTAAAGCGATTATTCGGCCACCGGGCGTCTTTGGCGATTTGTCGCCGTAACCAACAGTAGTCATAGTAACAGCCGACCACCAAATGCCGCTCCACAGACCTTTTATTCCCGGTTTAAATTCCTCGGGATTGCGTTTGTGCTCAAAAACCCATGCTAGCGTACCAAAAATAAATACAACCAAAAACAAGGTACCGACAGCTTTAAAAAAGTTTAGCGATAAAAATGAACCGATAAACTCCATTCCCTTTTGGAACGAACTTACCGACCGTACCATGACCGTTGAACTGGCAATATAGTAGGGAGCCGAAAAATCCATTATCTCACTTCGCGTACTGGTAATTGTAAGGGGATCGATTGTTACATCTACTTTAGAGGAAGCTATACCGGTTATAACGTCATTCAATGTCATTTTTTTGTATACGTAAGGCTGTTTTAATTCGCGCTGAATGGCTTCCCACAAGTACACACTAATGCCGCTTATCCCGGCTTCACTTTCGATAATAAATGGTGCCGAAGGGTAATACCCAACAACCAATGTATCATTTTCTGATGCTTGAATTTCAAACGAAAAACAAAGAAGAAGTGCAATAGCTAAATATTTTTGAAGGAGTTTTTTCATAGCCGAATTTTTCTTTGCAAGATGGTCGTTTTTTATGAAAAGAACAAGTTGTTTTCGCAAATACATACCACTTCCATTCCTCACTTGCACTCCAAAACGCAGTGCGTGCAATCGATTCGGCGGTTTCGAAAGTGCTTATAGGCTATAAATAAACGGTTCCAAAAGATTTATTTGAACTTGTTCTGCCGTAGGTCCATCAAGAGAGTAATATTTAACATGATTATTCACAACAGAAAAATCCTTTACTCTGTATGCATCAACCAGCTCACTATCCGGAACAGCTCCGTTTGCATACCTGTCTATTACCGCTTGCATTTCCTCTATGTCGTCTTTATGCAAAGCATAAACCACGTCATCTTCCGGCAAAAAGCGATATAATGTATAAGTGTGGTCTAATGATTCCATTTTTTCTTTACATATTACCATTTTTTTTTCGAAAAATCAATTTTTTCTGACTCTTAAATTCCTCAAGCATAAACATAAAAACAAATACGGCATGCATACAGATCACAGGAGTACAAATTTTCTTATTGTTCCGATCTTACTTTATCACCCAAAATTCCGTATGGATTTTGAACTTGAA
>JAWOEM010000298.1:0-2659 GCA_046482785.1 Salinivirgaceae bacterium | reverse complement strand
ACAACCGTTTCTGATGTTCCCGATGTAATCAATAATTCGTGGGGATTATCGAATTCCGATAACCCCGACAATTGCGATTTACCATCGACACTTGTTCTGAATACTGTAAATGCTGCCGGCATTGCCGTGGTTTTTTCGGCCGGAAACGATGGTCCTTCGGCAGGTACCGTAGGAGAACCAGCTCACATTGCCCGCTCTACAACAAATGTATTTAGCGTTGGCGCACTAAGTTCTAGTAACTTATCCATAGCAGGCTTCTCGAGTCGAGGCCCCACAAATTGCTACAGTGGAGCCGACACCTCATTACAAATAAAACCCGAAGTTTCGGCACCCGGCGTAAGCGTGTATTCTGCCACAGGAACATCTGGCTGGGGCTACATGAGCGGCACATCAATGGCGGCACCACACGTTGCTGGCGCCGTTCTTTTGCTCAAAGAGGCATTTCCACAAGTTGCAGGCGATGAAATTCTCCTTGCACTCTACAATACAGCCATCGACCTGGGCGAAGAAGGCGAAGATAATGTGTTTGGCAATGGATTAATCGATGTGGAAGCGGCGTATTACTATTTGGCAGAAACATACTCGCCCCAGCCACCACAAACTTCGGAAGACAACGTTTATACAAGCGTTTCTCTCCACGATTTTTTCGGTCCGCAAAGTAGTTATCAAATTAGCGTAGATGTGCACAGCCAAAATGGCACCAACTTCAATATAACAGACGTGTTGCTTTTCGATGGAGACCAGCCCGTGTCGGCCACGGTTACTCCTATCGATTCGGTTACATTTACCCGGTTAATCATAACGATTGATGCAGCATCGTTAAATGAAGCAATGCAGCCACATCATTTATTAAAAGGTCGCGTACAGACCGACATAGCCAATGAAGATACCACAGACAATCAGTTTTGGGTGCGTATTTTTCATCCGGAAACCGAAAACATGCCCTTTACCGAAACATTCGAATCGGGCACACACGATTTTTCAGGAAGTAAAGTAATGACCGAAAACCCCGACAACCTCATTGGTTGGCGCATCGACACCATTAGTGGGTTTTCGAATAATCGCTATGCAGCCCGTATGCTTTTCATAAAATATAACCGCAGAGAAACCGAACGCGATTATCTGCATTTACCTCCGGTAACCATCGGCGAAAGCGACAACCCCAGCTTCTCGTTTAGCTATGCTTATGCAAAAAGAGCCTACACAGTTTATAAAGATTCGCTTTTGGTGCGGGCGCACTATGGTAACAATTTTGAAAATACCGATACACTATTTCTTAACTATGGCGCCCATATGGCTACGTTGGACGCAAATCAGGGTATAAGTATTTTTGTACCATGGTCGCATCAACACTGGAAAGACACCACCATTTCAATTGCTCACCTAAAAGAGTACGGCACCGTAAAAATAACTTTTACAGCCATAAATGATAATGGTAATAATCTGTTTATCGATAATATTGCCATTCATGAAAATGACTCGCCTTTGGCAGAGGAAAACATGCCCAATGAACAATCGGAGGTTACGGTTTATCCAAATCCGGTATCACACGAAGTGCACATCGGCAATTTAAAAAATGAAAACACCATTCGGTTAACCGATTTTAGCGGACGGATTCTTCGGGAAATGCAAACCGAAAAAAAGCACGAAACAATAAACATGGCTGAGTATAAACCGGGTGTTTATCTGATTCAAATCATTGGACAAGGACAAAGTACAACAAAAAAAATAATTAAGCATTGATTCGTAAAGGGAGAATAGTTCTAATAGCCTTGATTATGGTATGGATTTTTACTGCCTGTAGCGATTATTTTTATCCTATAGGCAGTAGAAATTTTGCCCATACCTATAACCCTGCGCTTACCGATATTCACCCGACAATTCTATTACATAGGGTACAAACCGATTCCTCGGAATTGTTTATTCGCATTCCCGTATCCGATTTGGAATTTCCGGAATTCAGGCGACGCGACGATATGGTGGCAGGCATCGAAGTCCAATACTTTTTAGTCGATTCGGCAAATGCACCCACATTTCGCGACAGCGGAACGGTGGTATTTCACCGGCAATCGCGACCGGCAACCAGTCAAATTCAGTTCCGAACCGGCTTTCGCCACCATCCCGATAGTGTTCGGTTTGTAGAAGTTTACATAAAAGACATTATTTCAGGTGCCGAAACCTCCGAAGTGCTTTACATTCATCCCGATGCATCGAACAATTCGCAGCGTTATTATTCGTACTATTCCAATCGGGACTACCCATTCACACGCAGTTTTGTTACTGTTGGCGACTCTACACAAATCAGCACCAGCAATGCAACAGATAGTTTATGGGTATTTCATCTTACACCCAACAAAAAAGATACTGCGCACTACGACAGCGCATTTAAAATAGCTGCAAACGAGTATTTTACAAACCAAAAAATGGGTTCATATGTCATAAACTCCACCTCAACAACCGATGGTGGCTTGCGTTTTGTGTCAACCGACAAGCACTACCCTACCATTCGTACTGCAGAGAGCATGCTGCACCCCATACGCATGCTCACCAATGCCGACGAGTGGGAAAAATTGCTTACTTACCGACCTAAAATGGCAGTAGACACATTTTGGTTAGTGGCTGCCGCCGATACAGAGGAGGCACGGCGCCAAATTCAAGT
>JAWOEM010000483.1:0-4018 GCA_046482785.1 Salinivirgaceae bacterium | reverse complement strand
CAATAGATGAATATAGCACCACGAAAAAGACTGCTTACGTTCAAGTTCGCCACTAAGTTATTTATTTATTCGTTTTTGACCAGACAATGGTCGCTTGCGGGCACTATTTAACCGATCGTCGATGCGTTTATATACCTATTGTGAAAAAAAGCCACCGTTAAACGACCCCGTTATGATTTAGCTATATTTTTTACAACCTTTTGCCTTTTTTTGTGTCTTATAAGATGTTGACATTTGCTTTTTAAAATAGATTTCATGAAATACATAGGAGCTCACGTGAGTGCTGCCGGAGGTGTGCAAAATGCTCCGGCCAATGCAGCCAAAATAGGAGCAACAGCTTTTGCTTTATTTACCAAAAATCAGCGGCAATGGACTGCAAAGCCACTTACAGCCGAAAATATTGACGGGTTTAAGGCGGAATGCCTGAAGCATGGGTTTGGTTCGGGACAAATTTTACCCCACGATAGTTACCTTATTAACCTCGGACATCCCGAAAAGACCGCATTGGAAAAATCTCGCAATGCTTTTTACGATGAAATGCAACGATGCGAGCAACTTGGCATCGACAGACTCAATTTTCACCCGGGCTCGCATCTGAAAAAAGTGTCTCCCGAGCAATGTTTGCTTACTATTGCGGAATCCATTAATCGGGCGTTGGAACAAACCGAAAATGTAACCGCGGTAATCGAAAATACCGCTGGTCAGGGCACAAATCTTGGATATTCGTTTGAGCAGCTTGCTACCATTATTCATCACGTAGACGATAAGTCTCGCGTTGGAGTGTGTATCGATACCTGCCATGGTTTTGCAGCAGGCTACGATTTTAGTACTGAAGAAGGGTACAACGTGCTTTGGAAACAATTTGAGCATACAATCGGGTTTGAATTCCTTAAAGGAATGCACCTTAATGATGCGAAAAAAGAGCTTGGCAGTCGTGTAGATCGGCATGCTCCATTAGGTAAAGGGTATATCGGAAAAGAGGCGTTTATTCGATTAATGAACGATAGTAGGCTCGATGGAATTCCATTTATACTTGAAACCCCCGAGCCGGAGAATTGGGCCGATGAAATAGCCTTTTTAAAGGATCAATTATAATTTTTAGATGGGAAAAGTGAAAAATACCCAAGTTGACTGGTATTAATCCACACATTTATAGTGTTTTTTACTAAATTTATTGCATATTTTAAACTATTTTCAGGCTAGACTTTTATTAATTTAACAAAAAACCTTGAAGTATACATTTCTTACAATCGGGTTATTTCTCTCCTTTTTTATTAGTGTCGCAAATACCGTTGACCCTAAAGGGTTTCCGTATATCAAAAATTTCGATCTTTCCAATAACCTGGCAAATGCGCAAAGTTGGATGGGTGTACAAGCCAAAAATGGCTTTATGTACTTTGCTTCAACCGCCGGCTTGCGCGAGTTCGATGGCGTAAGTTGGAATGTTTATTCGCTTCCCAATAAAAGTACGCTGCGCTCGGTTGCCACAGATAGTACCGGACGTGTATATGTTGGAGGAACCCGTGAGTTTGGGTATTTTTTACCAGATTCATATGGGCGAATGACCTATTATTCGCTGTCTTCGCGTCTCGACAGCATCGACTTTGAATCTGTTTGGCGTGTGCTGAAAACCTCGAAAGGCATTTACTTTGTGGCCGGGCGCAAATATTTATATAAGTTTTCCAATAATCGGCTTACACTTCTTCAGTCGCCTCCGGTGCTGAAATATATCCGTGCATCGGTGGTTAATGATGTTATTTACTTTTACGATCTAAACGCCGGATTTGGCTTTGTGGAGCGAGATACATTGCGACTATTCAAAGCATCGCAGCTTCCAAATGATTATGTAGTTAATTTCTTTATGGAAGGAGAGGGGCAACGTATTGTTGCCGGTGTGCGTGATAAGGGTGTATATGGCTTTTTTCCCGATTTAGATGTATTTGCATGGAATGAGTCTTGCGCCCTCAAAGAAAATGAGAACATGGCCGCAGTCCCTATCGGAAAGGCCGATAATGGATCTGTACTTCACGAAATTGATACTGATCTCAACCAGCGTCTGGACGGGAGTGGCTTGTATTACGGAAAACGAGATGGCAAACAGTATTATCTTGCAACGTTACGTAAAGGGGTTTTTGTGGTTGATGATACATTTCGCATAACCAACCAATTCAAACGAAATAGCGGTATAGAGAGCGATGCCGTATTTCATGTATGCATGGATAGCCAAAAAGGATGCTGGTTTTCAGGCGAAATGGGCATTTCATATATCCGTGGCAATTCGCCCATTACTTACATCAATCAAATGAATGGAATTGAAGGTAGTATCATTGCTTCTTATGCCACTTCAAATGGGTTATATGTTGGAACTACGCAAGGTTTGTATTTGCTCGAAAGGAATACTTCGGCCGATGAGCTACACAAGGCCTCACTGGTTACAGATGAATATATTTACATGATGGATTTTGAGCCTGTAGATGGCTTTAAACACGGGGCACTTGTAAGCAGTTTGCGTAATATCCATTTTCTAAATACAGAAACCCAAGAGCTGAAAACATTATTCCATATTTACGGAACGTACGATATTATAAAAGTTCCCCAATTACCTAACGTTTATTTATTCGGTCATACAGAGGGAATTTTAGCCTATCGTATTACTGTGGCCGACAATGGCATAGCCCAAGCCCAAAAAATCCCCCTATTATCTCATTTTCACGAAAATGTACGAGGACTCTTATTTGATAGCAACAATCATTTATGGATATCAACAGCTTTCAACGGTGTTTTTCGGGTGCATGCCGACAGTCTCAATAGTAATCGACCCAATATTGCACAACCGCAAAATGGTGGGTTACCCGACCGGAAAGAGCGGAAGCTTTTTTTATTAAACGATACAATTTTTGCTGCTGGAACCAAAGGGTTATTTTTTTACAATACGGAAAAAGAGTCTTTTTTGCCTTACCGCAGTTTTGTTGGAAGTGAGCTTTTCGACTCAATCGATGTGAAGGGCGTTGCCATTACGCCCCAAAAAGTTTGGATGGGTTTGGATGCTGGATTAATTTCCTTGCATCGTGATAAACGCACGCTTAATAAACAGCTGCTTTATAAGTTGGGTGGTGTTTCTACAGAACATATCGATGTAGATGAGGAGGGCAATGTTTATTTATCTGCGTTAAGTCAACTTGTTGTGGTTAACCAAAACAAACTTGGACAAAAAAAGAAAAAAGTTGCTGTGCGCTTTCGCGATGCCGTGGTTGGTGGTGATTCACTATATGCAATTGAGTCGTTTAATGCTGAATCGGACGCATTTATTCTTAAAAGTATCCCGTTCAGTCATAATAGTCTGAACATTAAACTCGCTTGCCCTGCCTATCACAGCATTGAAGATTTGCGTTTTTCTTATCATTTGCCGGGCTTAAACGCACGGTGGAGTGAATTGGTTGCAACCGATCAGCTCGACTTTTCCTATTTGCCGCACGGCGATTTTGTATTGAAAGTTCGAGCGGTTGATGTAGATCAAAATGTTATTGGCACAGCTAGTTTATATTTTACTGTTGAAAGCCCAATTTTTCTTACCTACTGGGCTTTTTTGGTTTACATACTCATTGCGGCACTCATTGTTTACATAGCTATTCAGCTTAATAGCAGAAGGCTAAAGAAGGAGCAACACTGAGAGGGTAATAAAAATGAACCCTCCTTATGAAATGACATTTAATGCAAAAATAAGCCTTGCCAGTGCTTTTGAAGTTGGTTCGGGCAGAAGCGAAATGATTGAGGAACAATTACTGGATATGTTAAAAGACGACAAGAATAATGATTTCCAGGATCAGATATATTATGCATTGGCCGAGCTCGAATATAAGAAGGGAAATATTGATAAAGCGCTGGAATATTACCAGGTTTCGGCTGCTAAAAGTGTTGATAACGACAACCAAAAGCGCTTTCTTATTTATCTATGGCTGACATATACTACAACAGGCGGGATTACCGGAAAGCACAGATGTATTATGACAGCACCAGT
>JAWOEM010000433.1:0-4983 GCA_046482785.1 Salinivirgaceae bacterium | reverse complement strand
CGGTTGCCAAAGCTGATACGGTCAGGATTATGGTAGCCTATTACGGTGTCAGGTATTTTAGTAATGAAATGCAGGGTAAGTGCGACTCCCTGTATCATAATATGAGAGATTCGGTTATTTATATGTCAGAGTCTCCCAAAAATCAACCTTTGTCGATTTATTAAAGAGTTTTCTAATCGACTCCAAAATCCTTGGATTATTGGTCTCCAGGATTAATTTCATTATTTCGAGTTTTTCCGATTGGATATTCATTGTCAAATCTTTTTATCAAAGTTACAAAAAAAGCAATTTCTAACCTAAAATAATGCAAAGACTGTACCCTCGCCATGCTTTACAACAATATTATATGTTCCATTTGTCAACAGCCTTTTTGCAGGCAGTTGCTTGGTTAGTTCAACATAGTTATTGGTTTTACGTCCGATATGAACTTTTTCTTTTTTAAAGTAGCGTGTTCCTTCGTGCTCTTTTTCAAAAAGCAATACGTACTGTTCGTTTTCCGACTCAAGAATTGCGGCTTCAGGAACAGCAAAAACCGAATCGAGCGTGGTTATTACCTGGCCTTCTACAAATTGGTTGCTCACCAAACTGATGTTTTTGGGACTATCTATTGCAGCATAACATTCGATGGACTTGGTGTCGGGCATAATTGTTTTTCCTATGGCGTTTATCTGTGCCCGGTAATTTTGTGCGGTATTTCCATTTAGGTAAAACGCTACTGCTTGGCCAATTTGAATTTTATGTATATCGCGCTCAAAAATGGAGAGCCGCAATTGGAACGAGTTGTTATCAATGAGCGTCGCTATTGTTTGTTGAGGTTCAACATATTGCCCTACAGAGGCAGTAATGCTTGAAACATAGCCGTTAATAGGCGATTTTATGGGGAACGATGAGTAGAACTCTCCTTTTTCAATGGTTGATACATCAAGTCCCATGCCTGTTAGTTTGGTTTTTAACGCTTTGTATTTGGCATTTTCTGCAAAATAGTTACTCTGGGCAGCAGTAAAGTCTTTTTGCGTGCCTATATTTTCATCATATAGTTCTTTGGCTCTTTGGTAATCGCTTTTTAGTTTTGATACAATGGCCGATGACTGCGAATAATCTTTTTGCAGGTCGATAAACCAATGACCCGATACGTTAAATAACACTTCTCCCCTACGAACCATTTGGGCGGGTTTACATCGAATATTATCGATTATTCCGGGCAACGGCAAACTCACTTGTGCTTGTCCATTAACAGATGGAATAATAATACCTGTAAAATCTACAGTATTGGAAAAGGGCTGCAATGTTGGCTTTCCGATGGTCATTTTTTCCGACTCGAATTGCGCCTGCGATATTTCTATTAAGCCTGAATCGTTATCGGCTATCGGTTCTGTTTCATTTTCGCACGATATGAGTATCGTACTAAGAATAAATATGGTAAGTATTTTTACATTCATAATGTCTGTGTTTATTTTGAAAAATAGTGTATTTCCGAAGTCGTTTGATTGTATTTTAATACATTATCTAAATAATTGAGCTGCATTTGAATAGCTGTTTCATAACTGCTAACAAATTGAAAATAATCTATCTCCCCCAGCTCATAGGATTTCAGGGCAGTTTCCATTATCTCGTCCAATAACGGCTCGCTCGATGCTTTATAGTTATCGAGTAATGCCTTATATTTAAGCTGTTCGCTCATTAATTGTTTCAACTGACTATTTATGAGGTTTATTTGGTTTTCTACGGATAACTGTTTAGCATCTGCCGAAATTTTGGCAGCTTTTACGTTGGCCTTGGAGCTTCCGAAAAATATGGGCAAGGCCACGCCCACCTGAAATCCATGATATGTTTCACTGCTTTGATATTGGTTTGAACCCAAAAAATAGTTGATAGAAAAATCGGGTAACATCTTGTTTTTTTCTACACGAACAAGCGAATTAGAAAATTCTACTTCATTTTTCAAAAGTTCAAAAGCCGGCAAAGAGTTGGGTATTTCCTTTATAGCGGGCAAAGGTTGAATGGGCAGTGGTACGGTAAACGTTCCCTTGTAATTCATCAATACTTTTAATCGCTCATACGCATTATCAGCATCAAGAGCTAATGCATTGATTTTGATGGATGTCTGATTCTTTTTTGCTTCGATATTCATTACTTCGAGTCGGCTGACATCGCCTTTCTCAGCTCTTCTTTCTGCATTGGAAAGTAGTACATTATACAAACTATCGAGGGTTTGATACATTTTATGCTTATTTAAAAAAGCTTGATAATTAAAATAAGCGATGCAGATATTCTTGGTAACGGCATTTTTTTGATTTCTCAACGCTGCTTCTGCAATGGTTACTTGGGTTTGTCGGGTTTTGCTCTCTGCCGAATAAAGCGTGGGGAAACTAAAGTTTTGCTCTACGCCCCATACTTTTAACGGGTAACCATTTTCGGCAATATTACTTTGATCGTAGCCATATGTGAACATGGTTTTACCGGGCGCAAAGGCCGTTTTTTTCAAAACTTTTCGTTCTTCCACATTGAGCATAGCAGCACCAATTTGCTTATTGTTCTGCAATGCTGTATCAATGGCATCGTCTAATGTCAGTTGAGGATTTTGCCCAAAGGTAAAAAGTGATGGAATTCCGATCAACATAAGTGTTACAAACGTTTTGGATCGTATAAAACGCAAGGGAAACAGTTTTATCCCTTTCACATTATAAAATATTTCGTATAGCAATGGTAAGGCAATCATGGTTAACATAGTAGACGTAATTAATCCGCCAATTACTACGGTGGCAAGCGGACGTTGCACTTCGGCACCTGCTCCAGTTGAGATAGCCATTGGTAAAAAGCCCATGGCATCGGTTGCTGCCGTGAGCAATACCGGGCGCAGGCGATTTTTTGTTCCGGTAAATATCAGTTCGCGCATATCTGTTACACCTTGATGATGCAACTCTTTAAAATGCTCAATAAGCACAATTCCATTGAGAACGGCAATACCAAAGAGGGCTATAAACCCAATACCGGCCGATACGCTAAATGGCATATCTCGCATCCACAGAAACATAACGCCACCTACGGTGGAAAGAGGTATGGCGATAAAAATCATAAGCGCATCTTTCAGCGACTTGAATGCAAAGTGCAGGAAAATAAAGATTAACAGTAAGGCCGCAGGAACTGCAATCATTAAACGATTGGTTGCACTTTGTAAATTTTCGAATTGCCCGCCATACTCAACATAATTTCCGGCTTTTAATTGAACATTTTCATCAACTATGGCCTGAATATCTGTAATTACAGACTTTAAGTCGCGGTTGCGCACATTAACACTCACAACCACCCTGCGGCGTCCTTTGTCGTGCGAAATTTTTGCCGGCCCTGTGGTATATTCAATTTGAGCAAGTTCGCTCAGCGGTATCATTTTACCGCCCGGAATGGGCACCTGAAGGTTACGAATATCGTCAATATCTGTACGATTTTTCTTATGGAGCCGCATCACTA
Organism: Salinivirgaceae bacterium; assembly: GCA_046482785.1. GTDB lineage: Bacteria > Bacteroidota > Bacteroidia > Bacteroidales > Salinivirgaceae > Salinivirga. Next base: position 1,515 of record JAWOEM010000433.1, on the reverse strand, counting down.
AATCGAAACGTTTCTCGCCCTCGAATATCACACCTGCTTTTTGGCCGCCAAATGCTGCCGACAAGGTGGTATTTAGTGCTTTGATATCTACACCATGATAAGCTATTTGGCTTCTGTTATAATTTACTTTTATTTGGGGCAGGCCTTCGGTTTTTTCCACAATAACATCGACAGCTCCCGGCACATCAACAATAAGATCTTTTATTTCTCTGGCTTTTTGATTGATATAATCCAAATCTTCGCCAAATACTTTAACGGCAATATCAGACCGCACTCCGGTAATTAATTCATTAAAGCGCATTTCAATGGGTTGCGTAAATTCATATTCCACACCGGGAATAATAGAAAGGGCTTCTTTAAATTTTCCGGCTAATGCTGCCTTATCATCGACCGTAGTCCATTGATCTTTGGGCCAAAGCTTAATAATCATATCAATTTCTTCCATAGACATGGGATCGGTGGGCACTTCGGCTGCACCAATGCGGCATACAATCTGTTCCACCTCATCGGGAAATTGCTCTATTAAGATGTTCTCCATTTTCGTGGTCATTTCAACCGTTTTAGACAGCGAAGTTCCTGTTTTCAAAACCGGTTGAATTACAAAGTCGCCCTCGTCGAGCGTAGGGACAAATTCGCCACCAATGCGTGTAAAAATATAGCCTGTAAATATGAGAGACGCCAGCGCAGCTCCAAGAACTATGCGTTTGTGATTATAAGACCATTTTATTACCGGATAGTATGACTGATAGACTTTGTCCATAATCCAATCGGAAATATTGCGTTTTTTTGTTTTGGCCGGTTTCAGGAAAAGCGATGAAGCAACGGGTATCCACGTAAGTCCTAAAATCATGGCTCCAATAATAGCAAACGAAAACGACAGTGCCATAGGGTGAAACATCTTCCCCTCAACGCCACTTAACGATAAAATAGGGATAAAAACGATGAGAATAATAATTTGACCGAAAATAGCCGATTTCATCATAGAGGAAGCGCCGGAAATGGAGATCTTATCCATCAGGCTTTTTCGCTTACCGCCACTGCTAGTTGCTATTTCATTGCGCTGCAAACTCATTTTAATGGCAATATATTCGACAATAATAACAGAACCGTCGATAATAATTCCAAAATCGAGTGCTCCCAAACTCATCAGGTTGGCATCAATTCCAAAAATATACATCATGCCCAGAGTAAATAGCAACGATAGCGGTATGGTAGAGGCTATGACTAATGCCATACGCCAATTGCCTAAGATCAAAACAACAACAAGCAGGACAATTATAGCTCCAAAAAGGAGGTTTTCCACTACGGTAGATGAAGTTTTAGATATGAGATCGCCCCGCTCCAAAATGGGATTAACAAATACCCCTTCGGGTAAATTTTTCTGAATTTCGGCTACCCTTTTATTTACTTCACTAAGTACTTTTTTGGAATTGGCATCCTTGAGCATCATTACCTGACCGAGTACCGTTTCACCTTTTCCGTTGGCTGTAATGGCTCCAAAACGATTTGCATGTC
>JAWOEM010000423.1:0-4464 GCA_046482785.1 Salinivirgaceae bacterium | reverse complement strand
AAGAATTTTTGCAGCACATGGGAATGTTAACCGTTGGCACGAACAGGGGGATTCTTCATGCAAAGACTGAAAATACTCGGTTCAATCAGTTCCACATACCAACTATAAATGCAGCTGAGCTGATTAAAAAGGATAGTGTGTTTGAATTTAAAAAATAGATGGGTTCGGTCTATTAAGGGTTTCAAGTTACTCAACACTGAAAATCAGCTTTGCCCTGAATCCTAAAAGGCCGGCTGATTTACAGCTACTTACTTTCGTCGACTGACGAATATGGGCAAAAAAGTAGCAGAAAATCATATACTACCCTTTTTATACCGGACTTATAGATCCCTGTTTCATTCTATAGCTTAACCACTTTTGCGCCCAGTGCATCTTTCTCCGTTACAATTCGAATAAAATACATCCCTTTTTGAATGAACGAAAGATTATCCAGCACCAGCTGTTGATTTTCTGTACTTTTGGTGGTTTCAAAAACCAGTTGGCCATTGACATTGAACCATTGCACTTTTACATGCTGATCGGGCAGCCCCGGTATTTGCACGTGCAGTAAATCTCCCACCGGATTCGGATACGTTTTAAGCTCTAATTTGGGCTCGGGATTGTTGGTTGCAACGGTGCTTTGCTGATAAACCCTCACGTAATCTATTTCCATGGCGGCTTCCGTAAGTGCCGGGTCGATGCTGCTTTCAATGGCAATATTCAGCAAAAGGTATTGCTCGGCAGTAAATGGCCATGTGTCGGCGTTGTATGCTTCGGGCTGGTAGGTGTAATGTACGGCGCCATCGACGGCAAACACCATTTTGTCGGGGTACCATTCCAGGGAGTACACATGAAATTCAGTTGTTGCAGTGGGAATTGTTTGTCCTCCATGGTTTTCGGTACCTCCATAGCTCGATGGTGTATGCATGGCACTTTGCACATAATTTTGGTTGCTTCCCCAGTGTTCCATAATATCAATTTCGCCGCAAGCCGGCCACGGGGTGGTGCCATACCCCTGATTGTCCCAGTATGCGCCATCTTCGGTAATGTTTTTGCCCAGTGCCCAAATCGCAGGCCATGTGCCTGCACCTGCCGGTAGCTTTGCCCGCACTTCTACTTTTCCGTATTGGAAGGCAAATTTTGAATTCAATCGGGCAGAGGTGTAGTTTTTTGTCACTCCCTGATCGGTAAACGGCTCTTTTTTAGCTACAATATTTAGTTTTCCATCTTCCACAAAGGAATTTTCTATGCGGTTGGTGTAGTGCTGCAACTCGCCGTTAAACCAACTGCCTCCTGCCGGAAGCCGCGTTTGGTGAAACCATTTTTCGCTGTTTATGGGGCCATTGGTTTCAAACTCGTCAGACCACACTAGCTCATCGTAAACCGGAGTTGTGGCTACAGTACCATCGTAATACACATCGTCCAGGTAGGCCAATACAAAGTCGTTATTGTCTTCGCCGTTTATTTGGATCACTACCCGATTCAAATCTGTGCGCTGCGTTGGCGGCAGGGAGTTGGGATCGAGGTTCATGTAGTTGTCGTTGGCAAAATCGAATGTAACCATTTGCCACTGATCCAGTTCAATGGATTTTGCAATTTCTGTTTGCGTGCTCCATGGTTCGAATAATGTTCCATCTTGCAGTTTTAATGCAATTTGATTGGGCTGATTTCCGGTAATACCAAAGGATGGCACATAAATTTTTAGTGTAAACGTGTAGTGTTCGCTCAAATCGAAATTACGGTCCACCTCGAATTGCACATTGGCATATTGCCCGCCATTGTCGCGGTATTCCATCACCGAAGCCGACGGGTTACTATCATTTTGCAACGGATTGTAAAAATCGGTATCGATTCCGCATTCTGATGCTTGCCAGGTGATGGTTCCATTACCTTCGAAGTCGTCGAATACCTCCATGGTTTGCGCCCTTAGGGAGGTCAATGTAAATGCTATGATTATTATGAAAAATAGATATTTCATTCTTTTTGTTTATTACTTTGTTTTGCCAATAAAATAATCATCCTGCATAGCTTTTTTAAAGCTTTCCAGTGCTTCTGCCGATGAGTTTACACGCCAATCGAGCTCCTTATCGATGTGGAACCAGACAAACATTTTTATACGGGGATAATCGGTTTTAATTTTTTCGAATGCATCGGTAATCCAATCGGCTTTGGTGGTGCTTTTGTGGTTAAATTCAGGCGTGCCAAATTCTGCAATCATAATCGGATGATCGCCCAGTTGCTTGCATTGTGCGTATAAATCGGCAAAGCAGTTGTCGAAACTACGGAACGGGCGGTCGCCACCCCACGGGTCGCGCGGATACCAATTGTAGGCGTCCATACCCATCCAATCTACATAGTTTTTGCCCGGCCAGTACTGCGCAATGTCGTTCCATGCTTCGGTTGAGACATCAATGCTGGGGCCGTGTGGGTTCCAAATCCATTGCACGTTTTCTGCACCCACCTCATTAAAAATATCGACCACATATTTCCAAACAGCCACAACCTTTTGCGGGCCGCCATTTTCGCGCCCATTTTTGTTGCCACTCCATAAATACCAGTTCCCGTTAAATTCGTGTAAAAAGCGAATGAAAACCGTACCGTTAATTGTTTTGGCATCGGTGGCAAATTGTTTGATGTAGGCGTCGTACTTGCCGGCTAAAACACTATCTGTCAGGTAGTAATTTTCATCAATTGGCATTGTATTGTATTCTACCTCGCCCGGGAGAAACAGTTCCCATGTCAGGTGCGGAATGTAGCCTTTTTCAACCAGCGCTTTGCATTCTTTTTTTGGAAATGCATCGGCAAATGTTGGATACCACATTATGGAACCCATTTCTTTGCCGATAAGCGATTCAAAAGCATCGATGTTTTTTTGGTAATCATTAGTTAAGTGCTGCCCATCTTCCTGAAATACGTAGGCGCTTACCATGCAGCCTGCCCAGGGCGCTACAGAATAAGTTTGTTTTTCAACTTTTTTTGGTTCTGATTTCTCTTTTACTGCTTCTGTTTTGCAGCCAATTAAGATAATTGGGACTAGTATTATTAGGCTTAGTATTTTCATAATCGGTGTGTTTTGCGTTAATATTCGTACATGTAATTATCAAAACCACGCGGTAGCGCAGTTCATTACGGTAACTTCCGGACATCTTTTTTATAATTAAACAGTGCCTTTTTTACAATATCTTTTCGGTTTCCGGTCATCAGGGTAAAGGTTCCGTCTTCTGTAATCCATTGGTTTTGTTCATTTACGAAAGCCAAGTCGGTTTTGGTCAGATAAAAACGTACTGTTTTCGTTTCCTGAGGATTTAGGTTAATTTTCTGGAAACGCACAAGGCGTTCAAAATCGGGGTCTATGCTGGCAAAGTCGTCTCTTGAATAAAGCTGAACCACTTCTTTTCCGGCACGGTGACCGGTATTTGTAACCGAAATGGAAACCGTAAGCGTATCGTTTCCGGTCAATGTTTTAGTGTTTGTGTAAATGGTGTCGTAGCGAAATGTGGTGTAGCTCATCCCGAAACCAAACGGCCATTGGGGATCGTAATCGGTGTAGCCGCCAAAATTGTCGGCACGGTCGGTTACGGTATGCAGGTATGGCATTGGCGTTGCTGCGTTTTTTTGGTAGGAGAGGGGCAGTTTGCCCGATGGATTTATTTCGCCAAAGAGTATGTCCGCAATGGCTTTTCCGCCTTCGTGCCCGGGGTAGTAGGCCATTAGAATGGCATCGGAAAGTGGCTCAATATCGTTGATTAACCGTGTGCGACCTTGCAGCAGAACCAGCACAACTGGTTTTCCGGTTTTTTGCAATGCTTTTATGAGGTTGCGTTGTGCTTCGGGCAAATAGAGTTCATCGATGTCGCTTGGCCTTTCTGTAGTGGGTATTTCGCCCAGGCAGGCTACCACGTAATCGGCTTTTTGGGCAGCGGCCACTGTTTTTTTCATATTCAGAACCGAGTCGAAGGTTGTACCTTGCACAAAAAATGTGTTTTTATTTCCATTCTTTTCACGAATTGCTTCCAGAATAGTATGCTTTTCATTGTCGTTGTACGTGGTATCTTGTCCGCTCCAGCTGCGAGTCCACGGGCCGTTCAGGTAATTTAAAGAGTGTGCGGCAACGCCTGTAACTAGTATTTTTTTGTATTTTTTGAGAGGTAATGCATTTTCATTTTTCAACAGTGTTATGGCCTCCGATGCTGCTTTATAGCTTTCGTGCGCATATTTTTCAGAGCCAAAGTCGGGATAGTTTCTATAGTGCGTATTGGGTTGGTCAAACAGTCCCATTTCCATTTTCACCCGGAGTATTCGCCGCACGGCATCGTCTATTCGTGCCATGGGTATTTCTTTTTCGCGAACCAATTCAATTACATGGTGTGCAAAGCTGGCATCGTAAGGAACCATGCACATATCGATACCGGCATTTACCATTTGTTTTACGGCCTCTTTGTGGTTCGATGCGGTTTTATGAAATTCGTGTAAGAATTGCATGTC
>JAWOEM010000260.1:0-7993 GCA_046482785.1 Salinivirgaceae bacterium | reverse complement strand
CAATATTTGGGACAAAACATGACACTAGTGTCATGTTTTGTCCCAAATATTGAGAGGGGGTGATAAAAAGGAAACAGGTATTTACTATTTTATAGCTTGAAAGTCAGTTTGTAACGGTTGCCGATTTTGGCGTAGGAATAATAAAAAGCTGCCAGAGTCTGTTTTTTTGAGTGGTAGTACGATAAATAAATGAAAAAAAATAAAAAATTATCAACGGCACGTTAGCTGCACCACACAAAGCTTTTATCACCATAAAAAACGGGGGTTGTTGATAACTTGCCCGCCAACACCAAATCAAATTGCATATATTTGCGAAAATTTGTTGAACTTATGATGGCGAATTATTCAGAGGAGCACATAAAAACGCTCGATTGGAAAGATCACATCCGGACTCGTCCGGGAATGTATATCGGTAAACTTGGCGATGGTACCGCTGCCGATGATGGTATTTACATACTCATCAAGGAGGTGATGGACAACTCCATTGATGAGTACACAATGGGATTTGGGAAACAAGTCGATATAACCATCGAGGGGCGTCAGGTGCGTATTCGTGACCATGGCCGTGGTATTCCATTGGGTAAACTGCTCGATGTGTCATCGAAAATGAATACCGGTGCCAAATACGATAACGAGGTTTTCAAAAAAACGGTAGGTCTCAATGGCGTTGGTATTAAGGCTGTTAATGCGCTATCTACCCAATTTGATATTACTTCGCACAGAAATGGGGAGAAAAAATGTATTCGGTACAATGCCGGAGTAGTTGTCGAAGACGGTGACGTAGTGTCAAGCGACGAAGATAATGGGGTGGAAGTAATTTTTCATGCAGACGAAAGCCTGTTTGGTGAGTATGCCTTCAATGAAGACTTTATCGAAAAATTGATAAAAAACTATATTTACCTCAATGCCGGCCTGGTTATTAATTATAACGGACAAAAAATGGTCTCGAAAAACGGATTGGTCGATCTGTTGGAAGATAACCTGAACTCCGAAGGGCAGTATCCCATTATTCACTTTAAAGATGAAGATATAGAAATGGCTATGACTCATGGTCGGCAGTACGGCGAGGAGTATCATAGTTATGTAAATGGCCAGCACACCACCATGGGCGGTAACCATTTGGCGGCATTTAAAGAAGCATTGGTGAAAACTTTGCGCGATTTTTATGGGAAAGATTTTGATCCTCATGATGTGCGTGCTTCAATTATCGCAGCCTTTAGCATTAAAGTGCAGGATCCTGTGTTTGAATCGCAAACCAAAACCAAACTCGGCTCAAAAGAGATGGAGCCCGATGGACGCACAATAAGGCAGTGTGTGCTTGATTTTGTGAAAATGCACCTCGACAACTACCTGCATAAAAATCCCGAAACCGCAGAGCTGCTGCATAAACGCATACTCGAGTCGGAGAAAGAACGCAAAGCAATGTCGGGCATAAAAAAACTAGCGCGCGACAGAGCCAAAAAGGCCAGCTTGCACAACCGCAAGCTGAGAGATTGCCGGGTGCATTATAACTCAAATTCCGATATTAAACTCGAAACATCCATTTTTATTACCGAGGGTGACTCGGCCAGCGGATCCATTACCAAATCGCGGAATGTGAATACTCAGGCGGTTTTTAGCCTGAAGGGTAAGCCACTGAATACTTTTGGGCTAACCAAAAAAATTGTGTACGAGAATGAAGAGTTTAACCTGTTGCAAGCCGCACTCAACATCGAAGAGGGTATTGAGAGCCTGCGTTACAATAAGGTTATAATAGCAACCGATGCCGATGTGGATGGTATGCACATACGTTTGCTTCTGATTACCTTTTTCCTTCAGTTTTTCCCCGATCTAATTAAAAATGGACACTTATTTTTGCTGCAAACGCCTTTGTTCAGGGTAAGGAACAAGAAGGAAACAATGTATTGCTACAGCGACGAAGAAAAAAATAATGCCATTAGAAAGCTACGGGGAAAGCCGGAAATTACTCGCTTTAAGGGATTAGGTGAGATTTCGCCTAACGAGTTTGGGGCGTTTATCGGTAAGAAAATTCGGCTTGAGCCGGTTACACTCAAAAAAGGCGACCAAATTGCACAATTACTCGAGTTTTATATGGGGAAAAATACACCGGAACGCCAGGATTTCATCATCAATAACTTAAAAGTTGAAGAAATTTTGGAGGAACAAATATAATTGACGCCAACAAATCAATAGGTAGATTATGAATACTGTAGGAATTGTAGATATTGAAACAAGCGGTTTTCTAAAACAAGGAGGAAAGATTGTAGAAATCGGTATTGTGGAGCTAAATATTAGTACCGGAGAGAGAAAAGTACTGTTCGATAGCGTAGTGAGAGAGCCTGGTTTTACAGAAATGCATACAAAACATCCAATGGGTTGGATATTTCAGAATAGTAACCTCACGTACGAAGAAGTTGCGGCAGCTCCACTTCTCGATGATGTGAAACCGCAGATTCAGGATGTTTTCGACTCTTTTTTTACAGGAATCACTGCATTTAACAAGGCTTTCGATTTTGGTTTTTTGCGTAGCCGAGGATTTCGCATTGCAGAGTTACCCTGTATTATGCATACAGCGACTCCGGTTCTTAACTTGCCTTCAAATGGACATTATAAAGGACCCAAATATCCAAATGTGGAGGAGGCCTACCATTTTCTGACAGGGAAGAGGAACTTTGTGGAAAGCCATAGAGCAGCCGACGACGCTATGCACGAGGCCGAAATTGCATTTGAGCTTTATAAAAAAGGATTTTTTCGATTTTAAAAAAGGAACGCTATAATGGATAATAATATACCTTCAAACGGAGAAGGCGATAACACAGACATCCCCAAGGATGCTACCGTATCCACAAAACTTACCGGTATGTACGAAACATGGTTTCTCGACTATGCTTCGTATGTAATTCTCGAACGTGCTGTGCCGCACCTGCACGATGGCTTAAAGCCTGTGCAACGTCGAATACTGCACAGTATGCGTCGTATGGAAGATGGTCGGTACAATAAGGTGGCTAATATCATTGGAAATACCATGCAGTTTCACCCGCACGGCGATGCTTCCATTGGCGATGCGCTGGTGCAACTCGGGCAAAAAGATATTCTCGTCGATCCGCAGGGTAACTGGGGAAACCCCCTAACAGGCGACCGATCGGCTGCCCCACGTTATATTGAGGCTCGTTTGAGTAAATTTGCCCTCGATGTGGTGTTTAACCCTAAAATTACACGCTGGAAACCATCATATGATGGACGTAACGATGAACCCATTACGCTCCCAATGAAATTCCCGTTGCTTTTGGCACAGGGAGTTGAGGGTATTGCCGTGGGATTGGCATCGAAAATTTTACCGCATAACTTCAACGAACTTATCGATGCATCAATCGATTATTTGCGTGGCAAAGAATTTACACTCTACCCCGATTTTCCTACTGGAGGAATGATTGATGTTACGCGATACAATAACGGGTTGCGTGGCGGTAGTGTCCGTATTCGTTCCCGTATTAATAAAGAAGACGATAATAAAACGCTGCGTATTTCCGAAATTCCATTCGGAAAAACCACTCAAAGCGTTATCGATTCCGTGTTGCGCGCCAATGACAAAGGAAAAATCAAAATCAAGAAAATTGACGATAATACTTCTGAATTTGTCGAGATATTGGTACACCTCGCAGCCAATACTTCGCCCGATAAAACCATCGACGCATTGTATGCATTTACGGATTGCGAAGTGTCTATCTCCCCAAACTCATGCGTAATAGACAACGATCGACCGCGCTTTATGGCCGTGGAAGATTTATTGAAAACCTCCACAGACCGAAGCCTGCAGCTGCTGAAAACGGAGCTTGAAATTAAGCTTCACGAGCTCGAAGAGGCTTGGCATATGTCGTCGTTAGAGAAAATTTTCATCGAAAACCGACTGTACCTGCTCATTGAAGAGTGCGAAACATGGGAGGCAATTCTTGAAGCCATCGGTACCGGTTTAAAACCCTATAAAAATCTGCTCAAACGCGAAATTACTATCGAAGATATCACCAAGCTGACAGAGATTAGAATCAAACGTATTTCTAAGTTCGATAGCTTTAAAGCTGATGAGCAAATCAAAGGACTCGAAGACGATATTGATAAAACCCAATATCATCTCGATAATATTGTGGACTATACCATTGATTTTTATAAAGATATTAAGAAAAAGTATGGTAAGGGGCGCGAGCGAAAAACCGAAATCAGGAGCTTCGAAAATATCGATGCATCAAAAGTAGTGGTGGCCAACGAAAAACTTTATGTGAATAAAGCCGAGGGATTTATTGGCACCGGCCTGAAAAAAGATGAGTTTGTGTGCGATTGTTCCGATATTGATGATATAATTGTGTTCTTGCGCGATGGTCGCTACATTGTAACCAAAGTGGCCACCAAGGCATTTATCGGGAAAGATATTATACATGTGGCCGTGTGGAAAAAGAACGATGCCCGCACCATTTACAATGCCATTTATCGCGATGGGAAAAGCGGTCGCACCATGATTAAACGCTTTGCAGTAAAAAGCGTAACCCGCGATCGGGAATATAACGTAACTAAAGGCACGCCTTACTCGAAATTATTGTATTTTTCATCGAACCCTAATGGCGAGGCTGAGGTGCTGAAAATATACCTGAAACCTAAACCACGCATCAAAAAACTGATTTTTGAGACCGATTTCAGTGAGGTTACCATTAAAGGAAGGCAAAGTCAGGGCAATATTATTACCAAGCACGATGTGCATAAAATTGTGATGAAAGAGAAAGGCTCCTCCACATTGGGCGGACGAAAAATTTGGTTCGATAAAACCATTTTGCGTCTTAATACCGATGGAAATGGCGACTATTTGGGCGAGTTTAAAGGCGACGATAAAATAGTAGTGTTCTACAATACCGGTTATTACGCTACTACCGGCTACGATCTTACGAACCACTACGATGAGGGTATATTGCGCATCGAAAAAATGGATGCCAATAAAGTGTATACAGCTGTGCATTTCGATGGAGAGCAAAAATATTATTACCTGAAACGTTTCCAGGCCGAAGATACAAATGGTCGCTATGTGTCTATTATAAACGATCATAAAAATTCCCGTCTTGTGACGCTTTCGGCCTTTCAGTTTCCGCAATTCGAACTCGAATTTGGTGGAAAACACGTTAAGCGTGAAAATGAGTTGGTCGATGCCGAAGAGTTTATTGCCATAAAAGGGGCAAAAGCCAGAGGCAAGCGCCTTACAACCCTTGAGGTCGATACCATTAAAGAGATTGACCCGGTGAAGCCCGATGTGGTAGAGGAGGTGCATAATGAAAATGAAGACGATGATTCTGATCATCATGTAAATGAACCGGATACTGACGATGACAAAGGAGACGACCCACAACAAATGTCGTTTAATATAGAGTAATAAAATAGTCGGGATGTAGCCTTTTGTTTACATCCCGATTTATTTATAACAGAGCCTTATGCGAATATATTTGATGGGATTTATGAGTTCGGGAAAAACGACACATGGGTTTCAATTGGCCAAAGCGCTCAGCTTAAGTTTTCTGGATTTAGATCAGTTCATCGAAAGAAAAACAAAATTAAGTGTGCCCGAATTGTTTCAAACGCGAGGCGAGGCCTGTTTTCGTCAGTTAGAACGGGAAGCTCTGCACGAAACCTTTAAAATGCACAATACCGTTATATCTACCGGAGGTGGCGCTCCTTGCTTCTTCGATAACGTTCAGTCGATGAACAAAAATGGAATTACGTTCTACCTTAAGCTAGCTCCTCAAATTATTCTAAAACGCTTAAAAAAAAGCACACGGCAGCGACCCTTGTTGGATGATAAAACCCCTGAAGAGTTGGTGGTCTACATCAAACAATTACTCAATGAGCGGCAACCATTTTACGAGCAAGCTCATTACACAGTCGATGCATCAAACAAAAATGCAACGCACTACATTACGCGCATTTTATCGGGCTATATGCACTAATTTTACTTATTCCATGTTATTCCCGCTTTTTGTGGTATTCCCAATTGATTTCCGTAAAAACATCCCCTTTTTTCATTTAAAATGCTTATTTTTAGCTTTTCAGCCAAACAAAAACCGCATGTGAGTGCATTTAAATATGCATAGGTAGATTTAGTATCCAAATGAAATAATGAACAATCATCATTTTACTTGGTTTCAATTGATATTTTCCCATCCAAATGGAACCCCAAATTCTGTGGGTAGCTTATGCTAGCCAGTGATGTGTTAGCACCTGTACCCTCAATGGCACCACCCACCCCTGTTTCTGTTACAGTAGCGAGTCGGTCACGCCATGTGGTATCTTTCTGACTGGCTGGTACGAACTCACTCCACTCATCGTTTACACGAGAGGTTGGTACATTATCAGCCGATTCAAATTCTGCCCATTCATCAGTCATAAATATCTCACGGGGTCACGAGGATTCGACCATCAGGGGTTCTGAACTGAGTTCCTGACGGAAGTTTTCGTGCTTCATCTGGTGATTTCACAACAGGCGGCACACCCAAAGTCTCTCTGAAACTTTCAATCTGAGCAACAGCATCCATGTAACCACGGCGCATTTCCATGGAGATCGCTTTATCTGATAATGCTGATGTATAATTCTTCACCCTTTTTTCAAGTGCTTCATCGATGCCAACAATATCCGAGTAAACCGCTTGTTCGTTGGTCCATGTCTGAGGGCTGATATTAACCTCTTTTTGAATCGATTCCATCTCAGCAACAGGGAACCTTGGGTTAATACTCAATGCTCTGATCAGTTCACGGGCAGACGATGTAACAAATTGAGCATCGGCACGATATTTAGGGTCGATTCCCATATCCCCACCAACAACCGGAAGACCACTGGCTGTTCGTGCGACACCTGCACCAATACCGGTGATGTTCGGCACACGATCCCAGATGGTACGCTCACTGCCCGTTCTAACTTGTTCAGCGACCTGCTCCAAATCTGGTTCCGCACTGTCTCCAGGAAACAACCCCGGACCCCCACCTTGGAATTGAGGGGTTGATTGACGAACAGGACCATAAAACTTTTCACCCTGATCGATAGCACGTTGAATATAAGCAGGAACAGGTGGATTCACAATGGTACGCAGACCGGTTTCGGGGTCAATCTTCTCATAAGGTGAATAAAGTTCCCCAATGGATGACATGAATTTCTGAGCAGCAGGTTCCGGTAACATCCCTGACTCGAAAGCCGTTGTATTGTTGGTCACATACTCAAAGACTCTCGCCTTGAATCCACTACCAAACTCACGTTCGGCACCACCGGAGTCAATATAAGCACCTGCAAATTTCTGAATCTGTTCCCTTGTTGCAGGACTACCCTGAAGCATCTCCAACTGAACAATTTTGTCAGCAATGGTCATATCTGTTTCATCGACAGGGAAATTTTCAATCATGGTTCTTTGTTGCGGTGTTAAATCTTTACCCAACGCCAGTGTATAAGACGCAACATTGCGAGCAATGCTTTGTTGATGTTCCAATGCTTTCGCTTCATCCACAGCGATAGTCAAACCAACCTTCTGAGCCTCTGCTGGTGACAAATACGACCCAATAGTGGGGTCATTCATCAACCCTTTCGCTGCTTCGTATTGACCGTTTTGAAGAAGTCGATTAATTGCACCACTGGCAACCTTTTGTCTCCCATTTGCAAGATAAGCGTCACGTTGTTGTTGAGACATGGCGGGAGACAATTGTTCCAGTTCACCTTCAAGTTCTGAAAAAATAGAAGGTAATTTTTCAGGAGCCTCAGATGCCATGATTGCGAGAGTGTTACTCTTTCGATCCCACATATTAGCAATCATCTGGTGTTGAGCTTTAATCTGCTCACCCATGGCGTTCTTGACGTATTGACCTTCCATGTTTTCCAGTTGGGAACGGAAAGTCTCACGACTCCCAGGGCGACCACTGAACGATGAAACAGCAGATTCCCTGCGCTCACGGATGGTGTTACGAAAGGTTTCAATAG
>JAWOEM010000016.1:0-6615 GCA_046482785.1 Salinivirgaceae bacterium | reverse complement strand
GCTCGTTATCGTGTGTCACAATAATAAACGTAATATTAAACTCATCGCGCAAGGCAAAAAACATTTTATGTAGTTCTTGCTTGTTTTGGGTGTCGAGATTTCCCGATGGCTCGTCGGCTAAAATTACTTTTGGGCTGTTTATTAATGCCCTTGCTACCGCTACACGCTGCTGCTCACCGCCCGAAAGCTCCGAAGGTTTATGGTTCATACGGTGACTTAAACCCATGCGCTCCAGTAATTTTATGGCATCGGGGGTTGTGTTGCTAATCGACCGCCCCTGAATGAGTGCAGGAATGCATACATTTTCCAATGCCGTAAATTCCGGCAATAACTGGTGAAATTGAAATACAAAACCAATGTTCTCGTTTCTGAACTTGGCCAGTTTTTGTTGGCGTAGTGTAAAGGGATCGACTTCGTCGTAGAGAACATTGCCACTATCGGCACGATCCAAGGTCCCCAATATGTGAAGCAGGGTTGTTTTTCCGGCGCCACTAGAGCCTACAATCGTTACAATTTCTCCTTGTTCAATTTTCAGGTCTACACTATCCAGTACCTGAAGCTGACCGTAAAATTTATTAATATTTGTTGCTTGAATCATTTTATTTTCCCCAAAATTTTGAACCTGCAAGATAATATCTTTCCTATGTTTTTCGGTTTCCCTTTCCTTTTTTTCCATAAAAAAAGCCCGGCATAAACCGGGCTTCTTGATTATTTTGTATGAAAACTATTGTCTTCTAACACCTTTAATGGCACGTTTCCGCTCATCAAGTTTAATTGAATCGTAAACAACCGGTGAGGCAATAAATAGCGATGAGTATGTACCCACAACTACACCGATAAGCATTGCGAAGATAAACCCGCGAATCATTTCTCCACCAAAAATAAAGATGGTTAACAGTACCACAAATGTACTCAACGATGTACTAAATGTACGGCTGATGGTGCTGTTTAGTGCAGTATCGAATATTTCTTTACGTGTACGTTTTTTATAGAGGTTTGCATACTCTCTAATGCGGTCAAATACTACCACGGTATCGTTAATTGAGTAACCTACCACGGTTAGAATAGCTGCAATAAACGATTGGTCGATCTCCATAGAGAAAGGCATAATGGTATAAAACAGTGAGTATACACCTAAAATAAATAGCACATCGTGAATTAGAGCGGCTACCGCACCGAGTCCAAATTGCCAGTTTGAGAAACGAATCAGAATGTAAAGGAAAATGATAATAAGTGAGAATATTACAGCATATACAGCTGCCGTTTTAATATCGTCGGCGATGGTTGGTCCCACTTTTTGAGAACTCATTCGACCTACATTTTTATCCTGATCAGATGTAAATGTTTTGTATTCAATCCCGTTAAGATATGGAGCCAGACCTTCGTATAATTTAGCTTCTACAAAGTCATCTGTATTAATTTCAGATGCATTGGCGTATCCGGTAATTGTGCTGAACTCTTCTTTTTGTGCATCTGTAAGCTCGTAATCGGTATCAATTAGGTACTTGGTAGTTACTTTAATCTGATTATTTGCTCCAAATGTTTTTACATCGGGTATTTCGCCAAACGATTTTTCTAAAGATTGTTTTACTTCAGGTACCGCTACGTCTTGCTGGAAGCGAACAATGTAGTTGTGGCCTCCTGTGAAATCAATTCCAAGATTTAAACCACGTGTAGCCAGTGAGAAAATACCGATGGCAATAACGATAGCAGAAATTACATAACTTATTTTACGTTTGTTGATAAACTTGATAGACATGTTTTGGAATGCATTCTGCGTTAGTTTTGTCGCAAAAGCAATGTGCTTTTTCTGTCCTAAGAAGCCTTCGTATACCAAACGTGTAATGAATATCGCTGTAAAGAGCGAGGTAATAATACCAATTCCAAGAGTGATGGCAAAACCGTAAATCGGGCCTTTTCCAAAATATCCTAAGATTATCGCGGTAAGCAATGTGGTAATGTTCGAGTCAATAATGGCAGAATATGCATTTTTGTAACCATCGCTGATGGCCACTTTTAAGCCCTTCCCTGAATTCAACTCCTCCTTAATACGTTCATAAATAAGCACGTTCGCATCTACCGACATACCAATGGTTAGGATAATACCTGCAATACCGGGCAAAGTAAGCACGGCTCCAAGCGATGCCAAAATACCAATAATGAAGAACAGGTTAATGAGTAGGGCAAGGTTTGCCACCCATCCGGCGTGACGGTAGTATAAAATCATGTAAACCATTACCATTAAGAAGGCAATTAAGAAAGACCAAAGGCCTTTTTGAATCGATTCCTTACCAAGTGATGGTCCTACAATCTCTTCCTGAATAATATTGGCCGGAGCGGGAAGTTTACCACTTTTCAATACGTTTGCAAGGTCTTTTGCCTCTGCTACCGAGAAGTTTCCGGTAATGGATGATCGACCGCCTTTTATTTCGTCATTTACTCTTGGGAAAGAATACACATAGTTGTCAAGTACGATTGCTACTTGATTTCCAATGTTGTTCCTGGTTAAGCGAGCCCATTTTTTTGCTCCGTCGGCATTCATGCTCATGGAAACTTCTGCGCTTCCGCCTGTTTGATTGTTGAAATCGGCACGGGCATCGGTAATTACGTCGCCAACAAGTGCGGGTTCGCCGTCGCGGTTTGTCGTTTTTAAGGCTACTAGCTCAAACACATTGCCGGCTTCGTCGATAGGCTTAACATTCCATTTGAAATGAACGCGCATCGAACGCGGAAATAATTCTTTTACTTCCGGCATGCTCAGGTAGTTGTTAACTTCAGCAGTATCTGAAAAATGTGAATAACCTACAGAGGCTCCTTCCATTAGATTTCCGTCTCTCGATACGCGTGGCATCAAAATAGAGAATAATGGGTTTTGCTTTTTCATTTCGGCTTTGCTAAGGTCTTCGTCTGAATCCTCTGAAACAAGTGTTGTGTCTTCAGTTAACAGATCCGATTCTTCCTCAGCAAGTAAATTGTCTTCTTCTTGTGTGGTTTCTTCTTGTGCTTGTTCTTTGGCTTCGGTGGTGGCTTCTTCGTCCTCAGCTTCGGCATCTTCTAAAGCTTTAAGTGTTTTAAGCTTTTCGTTGGCTCTGTACAAGTACTCATAAACCGCTTTGTTGCTGTAAGTTTCCCAGAACTCTAGTTTTGCAGTACCTTTAAGTAGGTTACGAACACGCTCAGGGTCCTTAATACCCGGAAGTTCAATGAGAATTTGGCCGGCTGTTTCAAGGGGTTGAATCACCGGTTGCGCTACCCCAAAACGGTCAATCCTGTTACGCAATACATTAAATGCGTTTGAAATAGCACCGTCGGTTTCTTTTTTAATTACGCTTAGCACTTCCTCGTTGGTAGAGTTGAAGCTCACCTTGTCGCGCATGTCTTTAGTGCTGAATATAGTAGCAAGGCGCCCTTCAGGGGCTATTTCCTGATACGCACGACCAAATAATGCTACGAAATCTTCCTGCGTTTCTTTTTGGTATTCCTGAGCTAGCTTTAGTGCTGCCTGAAAATCAGGATCCTGATTGTTTTCCGAAAGGGCTTTGATTACATCAGATACCGAAATTTCAAGAATGACGTTCATTCCACCTTTCAGGTCAAGTCCCAAATTCAACTCACGTTCTTGACATTCGCGATAAGTGAAATCGCGCAATCCAATAAAACTGTAAACAGTTTCTCCCGCTATGGAATCTAAATAAGCCTTTTCTTTCTCCTTTTGGTTTGTTTCAAAACTCTTTCCATACTCTTCAGCGTCTTGCCTCACACTTGCAGCGAAAAATGTAAACGATAGTTGATAGATAACTACCAGCGCAAGTGCAATTGCAATAAACCTTATTAATCCTTTATTCTGCATTTCGTTAGATATTTTGATAAATGATTTGATTTTGCCAATTAATCGGGCAAATATATTTAATTTTTTTCACAATATCCCCTTAATTCTATTCGTGTTGCAAATTTTGTTGGTTCGCATGGTCGAATAAAACAAGAAGCTTGTATTGTCTTTTACAAACTATTGGCTGTATAACCTGATGATATGGTTACATTAATAATAAATCAATAATTATTTTTTTATTCCCTCTTCTATAGGCAAATCAAATTCTTCATTCATTTTAATGTCCATTTTCTCCAGCGCATCCATTACCGGTTCGTAAATTTCTTTCACCACCGGCCTGTAGGTTCCGGTAAGTTTAATATTGCCTTTTAAAATTTGCTCAACAGCTACAGCGGCGGGTAATGCAACGGTTCTTGCTACAGAGGTGAATTTTTCGGGGTCGCCGTAATCCAATAGGCTCGATTTAATAACCGATCGTTTTCTATCTTTCGATTTTACTTGAAATATATGTTGCATTGCAATTATGTCACGATCCGATGGATCCATCCACATCTTTTCGATCATCAGATCAGATGTAATATCGAATGGGCTCTCTGTTTCGAGGTTCATGGGTTTGTTTTCGAATAATCCCAGCCATTCCATGGCTTTAATAGCCGTGCTTGTAGTTTCAATGTCAAGTTTTTTTGCTATTTGTGATGCTAAATCAGCATCGCCAATGCCAGCTACTTTCTGTGTAAATTGTGCGTAGGTCAGTCCTGTAAAATCGCGCTTTTCGTCGTCGATTAATCCAAGTTGCTTAATTGCGTCGAGGGTTTCGCACCAACCTTTTAAACGGAACGTCCCTCTAAAAATGGTTTGAACCTCCGGTATGCCGTATATATCAACATAATCGACAGAATTCCGGTTTGGATAAACATCCAGCTTGCCTACCTGAGGAAAGTCCAGCTCAAATATGTCGCGGAATAAATTCTTGGGGGTTACATGTATTTTTTCTCCGTTTTTCAGGTATGTGGCATCGTTTTTACTGGCCATAACCACACCTTTCGGACTCCACGAAAATTTGTAGCCTAGCGGGTTGTCTACACATTTTGGATCGGGCAATGCGCCGGTAATGGAATAAAACTCCTCAATTTCGCCGCCTTCGCTATGCACCTTATCAATGATGCGCATGGCCGACATGTGGTCGATGCCCGGGTCTACGCCTATTTCATTGAGCAGCAATATGCCTTTTTCCTGTGCTTCGGTGTGCAATGCTTGCATTTCGGGTTTTACATAAGAGGTTGTTACCATATGCTTCTTATGTTTCAAGCATATTTTTGCCACCATTGTGTGAAACTTAAACGGCAAAAGACTTACCGCCAGATCATGGTCTTTTACCAATTCGTCTAGTTTTTGTTCATCGGCAGCGTCCCAGTGTATAAACCTTCCGTTAGGATGGTTATTTAACAATTTGAGCGCTCTTTCTTTATCGATACTGGCCACAGTCACCAAAAATGCTTTTTCAAGCAAATATTCGATTATGGGGCCGGCAACCATTCCGGAGCCTAAAATGAGTATTTGGTTCATATCTTTTTTTGTAATTTGTTAATTAAATTAATTTGATTGTATTTTTTTATAAAAAATCATTTGGCGAAAATAGAAGAATATGAGAGAGTAGAAAAAGAATTGTTTCCTTTTTTTAATGTCTTTCCAAAAATACATCATTGCTAATCAGACATTCTCTAAAATTAGTGTTGGAGGTTTTGGCAGTTAATTAGTTGCATTTGGCAATATTTAGCCATATTTTTGCGCTCAATCAAATTTTGTTAAAAAATAAATCAATCGTTATGGCACGAATATTAATTGTATTATTGATAGTAATTATTGCATTTTCAAATACTTATGCACAAAAGGGTAGCATAGAAACCGATCAGGTTCAAAAAATGCGGGAAGCGTTTAATACCGATCCGGCCAATAAAATGCGGATGAATGCGCTGTCGAATAACGATGTCAAAGATATTAGTCTTAATCGCGAAAACGTGGGAACGACCGACCATCATTTTAAGTACAAGGTTGACGTTAACGGAATTACCGATCAGCATAGCTCCGGACGATGCTGGTTATACACAAGCCTTAATGTTTTGCGCCCCGCAGTAATTGATAACTATAATTTGGAATCGTTCGAATTTTCGCAAAACCACCTGTTTTTCTGGGATCAATTTGAAAAGGCGAATTTGTTTTTAGAAAATATTTTAGCGCATGCCAATGAGCCTGTTGATAATCGGTATAATCAGTGGTTGCTGAAATCGCCTATTGGCGATGGGGGCGTATGGAACTCTTTTACAAACCTGGTTACAAAGTACGGATTGGTTCCAAAGTCGGTTATGCCTGACACGTATAACGCCGAAAACACATCGCGTATGCGAATGCTTTTAAGAAGAAAATTACGAGAGTTTGCACTCGAATTGCGCAGCATGAAGAGCAACGGTGGTTCCGATCGAAAAATTAATGACCGAAAACTGGAAATGATGAGCGTTGTGTACAAAATGCTTGCCCTAAATCTTGGTCAACCACCCGTGGAGTTTCAATATCGTTTTGTAGATTCGGAAGGCAATGTAGGTCAAATGAAAAAATATACTCCGCTAACGTTTGCCCAGGAGGTACTGCCAGATGTTGATTACTCTGAGTTTGTAATGTTGATGAACGATCCCACACGGGAGTATTACAAGCTGTACGAAATTGAAAGCGACCGGAATGTGATGGAAGGAATCAATTGGCGGTACATTAATTTGCCTAATGAAGATATG
>JAWOEM010000183.1:0-3022 GCA_046482785.1 Salinivirgaceae bacterium | reverse complement strand
TCAACGAAGATGCATCACATGACAAGATGACGAACAAGTTTTACATTGATGAAGCTGATTTAAATGGATTTTATGCGATTGGAACCACGCTCGATCCATCAAGCTCAGAAGAAAGTAATGGCACATTTTAGAAATACGCAATGAAAAAAACAAGAAAAATCCATTTATTGTTAGCAATACTGTTGTTGATTTTTAACGGTGCATTTGCACAAAAAACCGCCAACAATAACACAGACGTTCAACAACCGGCACGAATAATTGAGGCCGATATGAATGAAATAAAAGGTGAAACCAAAAAAGTATGGCGCAAAAGCGTGGGGCCGGAAGGGCAAATGAAGGCTTACGCGCCGACTGGCAAGAGCAGTTGTTAATGACTAAAAAAGAATGTGGCTTTGAATACATCCGCATGCACGGTTTGCTACACGACGATATGGGGGTTTATTCCGAAGATAGAAACGGAAATCCGGTTTATAACTGGCAGTATATCGATAAATTATATGATTTTTTGCTAAGCATTAACATAAAACCTTTTGTGGAGCTATCGTTTATGCCAAAAGCACTTGCCAGCGGCGAGCAAACTGTTTTTTGGTGGAAAGCCAATGTTACTCCGCCAAAATCGTACGAAAAATGGCACGATCTCATAAAAGCACTAACAGAGCATTTTACCGAAAGGTACGGGAAAGAAGAAGTAAGGGAATGGTATTTCGAAGTTTGGAATGAACCAAATCATCGCGGTTTCTTCTCCGGTTCCATCGACGATTACCTGAAAATGTATGAATATGCTGCTAAAGCAATCAAAGCTGTTGATACTGAATATCGCGTGGGCGGACCAGCCACGGCAGGAAAT
This sequence comes from Salinivirgaceae bacterium, assembly GCA_046482785.1. Lineage (GTDB taxonomy): Bacteria > Bacteroidota > Bacteroidia > Bacteroidales > Salinivirgaceae > Salinivirga. The sequence continues at coordinate 2,175 of JAWOEM010000183.1, read as the reverse complement.
GCCTGGGTTAACGAAATAATCGATTTTTGCTCAACAAACAATGTCCCTATCGATTTTATTTCAACGCATACCTATGGAGTGGGTAAGGGTTTTCTCGATGAATTTGGTATTAAAGGAACTGTTCTTAAATCCAATCCAAATGCCATAACCGCTGATGTAAGCAACGTGAGAAATCAAATCAATCAATCGATAATGCCTCATCTTGAGCTACATTATACCGAGTGGAGTCCTTCCTATACACCTTCCGATCCAATTCACGATTCCTATCACTGTAGTGCATATATACTGGATAAATTAAAAGGAACCGAAGATGTGGCAAACTCCATGTCGTACTGGGTATTTACCGATGTGTTTGAGGAACCCGGTCCGCGTGTTACTCCTTTTCATGGTGGTTTTGGTTTAACGAATTATCAGTCCATTAAAAAACCAGCTTATTATACCTACCAATATTTAAACAGGTTAGGTGATATTGAAATCGAGAATGCCGATCCTGCCTCGTGGGTTTGCAAAAACGAAAATGGCGATATTCAAACCCTGTTTTGGGATTTCACCCTTACTTTTCCTAACGACAGTGTGAATAACCAGGTATACTACCGTCGCGATTTACCATCGAAAGATAAAGGTATAACTCAGGTAAAATTAAACAATGTTGCCGAAGGGAATTACTTGCTTAAAATATCAAAAGTAGGCTATCAGAGCAACGATGCATACGCTACCTATTTGGAGTTGGGTAAACCCTCACAACTCACCAGGAGAGAAGTGCAAACCATTAAGGATTGCAATAACGGTAATCCTTTTATTACTGAAGTGATTACTATTGGCACAGGTGAAAGTTTTACTCATCATGTTAACATGCGCGAAAACGATCTCTTTTTAATTGAGCTGATTAAGTTGTAAATGAAAACCTAAAATTTAAATAATGTTATAGTTGCCTTTTTTATTAAGCAGGAGAAACGGGATCATTTACCGTTTCTCCTCTCTCACCATTTAGCGTTCAGTTTGTTAAACGGCAGTGAGAAGTGTGTAGTGTTTTTCTTCCATTTTTCCCAAACCTTCAGCTATGCATAGTTCATGGCTTCTTGAATTTCCAAACTAAATTTACATAACACCTATCTATAACAACAAAAATACTTTAAGCGGTGTAAACGAAGTATCTCATTTTTGTCTTAAATTCAAAGATAAAAAGCACATTTTTCAAGGTGCTGAGAGTGATAATTGTCTATTATTGAATTCGATAATTATTTCAAATTCAGACTGGTTCTAAGTATTCAGTTGCAGCCATTTGAAAATTAACAAACCATAAAATAATCAAATGAACCTTTTTTCAACTATGCTAAAATTGAGTGTGATTGCATTATAATGCAGATGTTGCCGATGATGCATACCGTGATGGTAAATGTGCCATGCATGCAATCCGTTCTTTAGCTGAAATGAAAGAACAGGAGCAACCTTTCTTTTTTGCCGTGGGGCTGGTAGAAGCTTCATTTCCCATGGGGCGGCACGTTGCAATGCAATGGGGTTGTCATACTCTATTGATTTGTTAATTGCATTTATGATTTCCTGTGTGCCCATTGCCTAAAAATTATTTGATTTGCGAAGGGCTCTTTTTAAATTCTTTTTTGAATACTGAAGTGAAGTAATTCGGATCTGTAAATCCGGTTTTGAATGCAGCTTCACTAACTGATACTTGCTCGTTTTTTAGCAGTTCGTATGCTTTTTTCAAACGTACTTGTTTTAGCAGAATGCTTGGGGAAATACCCAGTAATGCTTTTACTTTGCGGTTAAATTGTGATCGGCTGCACGCCATGTGTAAAGCCATTTTATCAATATCTAAATCCGCAGAGGAGTAATTTTCATTGACAAAAGACTGAAATTTTTCTATAAACAATTTATCTTCTTTCGTTAATCCATCATCACTGTGTTTGTTGATTTTTAAACCCAGAAAGTGCTCTTTGAGTTTTACCCGGTTTTGAATGAGGGAATCTACTAATGCATCAAGGTATCGTATGTTAAAGGGTTTAGTTACATATGCATCTGCACTGACTTCCATCCCTGTTATTTTTCGTTCGTCTGAACTATCGGCCGTTAATAATATAACAGGTATATGTGAAGTTTCGAAGTTGGTTTTTATTTTATGACAAAGGGTAACTCCGTTCATCAGGGGCATCATTATAT
>JAWOEM010000503.1:0-3739 GCA_046482785.1 Salinivirgaceae bacterium | reverse complement strand
TGCATGGGCACACCCATTAGTTGTGCAAAGTACGGATGAATCAAACTCACAATAAACAAGGCCAATAGCAGCGCTGCACCGCCCATCACCATGGCATCGGAGTAAAAAAGACGAATGAGCCATCGTTTATCGGCTCCGAACGATTTGCGTGTGGCAATTTCCCGAATTCGCTTTTCGCCATGCAGTACATAGAGATTCATGTAATTGATAATCGCGATAAGCAAAATAAGCAAAGCAATGGCCGCAACGGTGTAAATGTAAGTATGGTTGGCACTGGCCGACAAATCGTTGTTTGTTTTAGTAAAAAGGTGAATATCGGCTAAAAACTCTGCTTCGGTATGCGCTTCAATTTGGGTACCTTCGCACCAGGGAATCATAGCCTCATCGTTTTGATTTTTGATTCCCAAAATAGCCGATTGAAAATCAGCATCCTCGTTAAGAAGAAAATATGTATAAAATTCCAAACCCGGGAAGCGTTCAGGCTCTATAGTTTCAATTGAAGCAAGCACATCGAATGAAAAATGAGTGTTCGTTGGCATGTCGGGAATAATTCCGCTTACGGTGCCATTCTGATAATAAATCTGAACGATTTCTCCTATGCAATCGGTTGTACCAAAAATTTTCATGGCAGCTGATTGACTCAGTACAACCTTCCCCTTTCCGGCTAGAGCCGATTGTTGATCGCCAAAGAGCAATTGCTGATCGAACACCCGGAAAAAACCCGTGTCGGCGTAAAGCAATTCCATGCCCTTGAATTTTTGTTGTTCGTGTAGCACATCCACATTCCAACCGCGATAAATACGCGTACCTGCTTCTACACCGGGAACATTTTCGAGCACTTTGCCCAGAGTGCTTTGCAGCGAAATGGCTTCATAGCTTGTTTGGTTATTTTCAATCAGCCGATTACTTATGCGAACAACCCGGTCTTTGGTTGTAAAGTGTCGATCGTAGCTTAATTCGTGCGACAGGTACGATATGAGCAACAGCACAGCTGCGAGACCAACAGCCAAACCGGGAACACCAACCCATGCAAGCATCGGCGAGCGTTTGATTATGCGAAATGAGAAAAGGAATTGTTTCATTTTTAACGGGCTTTGGGTTTTTTTCTTAAATGAGCACATCTTCCATACGTGCGCTTTCCGTTTCGGTAATAACTTTACCATCGAAGAGGTTAATGGTGCGATGTGCAAAGCTCGCATCGCTTTTCGAGTGTGTTACCATTACAATGGTAGCTCCTTCTTTATTGAGCTCGGTGAGTAAATTCATCACCTCCGCGCCATTTTTCGAATCGAGGTTTCCGGTAGGCTCATCGGCAAGTATAAGTTTTGGATTGGCCACCACAGCACGAGCAATAGCCACGCGCTGTTGCTGTCCGCCAGACAATTGCTGTGGGAAGTGTTTTCTTCGGTGACCAATATTCATTCGTTCTAATACAGCCATAACCATTTTTTTGCGCTCCGAAGCTTTAATTTTCAAATAAATGAGCGGCAATTCTACGTTTTCGAACACATTGAGTTCGTCGATAAGGTTAAAACTCTGAAACACGAAGCCAATATTACCTTTGCGCAAACGTGTACGCTGGCGCTCTTTAAAACGGGCAACCTCGAGTCCGTCGAGTTTATAACTTCCATCGGTTGGGTTGTCTAACAAGCCGATAATATTCAGCAATGTAGATTTTCCGCATCCCGAGGGACCCATTACGGCAACAAATTCACCGCTTTTCACATGGAGGTTCACCTGATTTAGGGCTAATGTTTCTACATCTTCGGTGCGAAAGATTTTTGTAAGGTTTTCGGTTTTAATCATGGTGTGTTTATTTTTTAATTAGTAATAAGTAAGGTTGTATATTTTGATGCTTAGCCTTGTAACTTTGAATCGTATTTTTGAAATTCATAGTTTTTCCGTTTTATGGCGTATTGTAATCATTCATATCGTAGCGATTCAATGGGGTTGTTTTTGGCTGCTTTGTACGTAATACTTGTAATAATAATTAACGAAATAGCAAACACAATAATTCCACTTAGTGCAAATATCCACCAGCTAATGGGTGTTCTATAGGCAAATCCCTCAAGCCAATTATTAATTAGATACCACGAAATGGGAATGGCTATGATAAATGCGCTAAGAATCCATTTTAATAAACTCATATTTAGCATATTGACAACTTGAAAAATTGATGCCCCATTAATTTTCCTGATACCAATTTCTTTTACTTTCGACTCGCAAATAAAAATTATTAAGCCCAATGCGCCTATAGACGAAATAAAAATGGAGATTAAGCAAAATATTGAAATAAGCTCAGCTTGTTTCTCTTCCTCTTTATATTGATTATTAAGCTCTTCATCAAGAAATGAATAGTCTAAGGGAATTTTGGGTTCAATCTCGGTGTAAATCTTTTCAATATGCTTTATTGTGTTAGCTACATCGCGATTAGCAATTTTCAAGCTCAGTCGGTATTTTCTTGTTTGAGTAAGCCAAAAGGCCATTGGCTGAATCTCTTCGTGAAGCGAGGCATACCGAATATCCTTTACTACGCCCACTAAAGGGCCGGTAAAACCAAACCCGGGAATGGTTTTCCCCAAATAGTCTTCTGTCCAGCCAAATTCAGTGAGGGCTTTCTGATTAAAAATAAATGAGTTTTCATCAGCTTCAATGGAACTGGAGAAAGTGCGTCCATCTGTAATTTCGAATCCCATAAAAGTAAGATAATGCTCATCTACCGGCCAACATTTGAAGCTTACATTCTTACCCTCAATGGTTCTTCCCCACCCCATTCCTACTTCGCCCGGAATAAATTGAGAATATGCGTAATTTTTAATATTCGGATATTTCATCAATTCCTCTGCAAATGCCTTATGCTGATTTCTTATTTCTCCGGTTGTTTTTATCACCAAGATATTCTCTTTATCGAAGCCTAAATCATAATTCTTCATGTATTGGATTTGCTTCCCAAGAAACAGCAATCCAATTATTAGTAAAAACGAAATAGAATACTGCACTACCGTGAGTATTTTGCTCGAATAACTGTTTTTCGGCGAAAGGGAAATCAACCCCTTCATTGCATTTATCGGTTGTGCTTTTAGCACTATACGAGTTGGTATTAGAGAAACCAGCACGCCCATGCTTACAAACAATAAAAAACCGATCACGATTATTTGACTATAATCCATTAGCCTTATCTTATACCCCAAAATATCGGGCCATAAGCTTAAAACGATATTGACAAAAAATAATGCAAGGGCAAAAGACATCGCAATAAGCAAAGCGGATTCAATGCTTAGGAGCAGTATGAGTTTTTCCTTTGTCTCCCCGAGAATACGCCTTGTGCTCAACGATTTTGCCAGACGTGGAGTATTAGCAATTGCAAAGTTCATGTAATTAATAAAGGCCATTAGCAATACCATAATGCAAACGCTAATCATGATATTTACAAACAGTTTATTGGCACGACCGCCAGCAGGATGAAAATGAAATTCTTTTAATGGAATGAACTTCAGGGTCATGGTGTATTCGGGGTATTCACTGAAAGCTTTTGCGATAGCAGGGATTTTTAATATCTCCTCTTCGACAGTTTGTAAATCAGCCCCTTTCCGGGCTTTAAAAAAATGATTAAAACTGTACTCCGACCACTCGTTAACCCAATTAGCAGTGGGGAATGAACAAAATGCCTGGTATCGAAAACTACTGTTTGGTGGCAAATCGTAGTATACAGCATCAATTATATATGGTTTTTTTAATC
>JAWOEM010000471.1:0-2609 GCA_046482785.1 Salinivirgaceae bacterium | reverse complement strand
TTTCATCGGTTTTTAAAGTCGATACATCGTTTCTCCACGCTCTTTCAAGCAACCCCTCCTAAAGAGATCACGCCCTCTGTAAATGGAATAAAAGTACAAATACGCGCAAACAAAACCCTCTACACTTTTTCAGAAAAAGACATCTATTATGTTGAGAGCATGGGCGATTATATTAAAGTACATACAACCGGAAAAACATACTTATTTAAATACTCACTCCACAAAATAGAGAAACAACTTAACCCCGATAGTTTTATGCGGATACACCGAAGTTATATGGTATCCATCGAGAAAATCGAGGCCATGAACAGCAAGTTCATTACTGTAAACAATAAACCTTTACCCATAGGACGCACCTATCAGAAGCAAACCCGCAAGCGCTTGCAGTAGATCCCTAAAAATTAAAACACGCTTCATCTCAGCACCTTTTAAGATTAAAAACAGGACCAATTAGGTAAAATCTGCAAGTAGCTATTTACTCAAAGTCTACCTGCTGAAGCATTACAGAAAACTATTTTCATCCCCTCTGTACAGCTCTGCCTCTTCTGTTCAGCATTACACAACTACACACCAACATTCTTCATCCAGGTATGATGACTCAAATTGCAAAAGAGGGAGCATTTGTATAACTAATCTTAGTTTTCACGGCGAATATTGGATTCAATCTGGTAAGCAAATAGCTATCCGGAAAAACACACCCTATGGAATAAAAATTGCTTAAGAATTTTCCAAAAAAAGTTTACATCTGCTAAAAACAACAATAAAAACCTTACATAATTTTAATACAGACATTTGGCTACTCATTCCCTACCCACCATTCACATGTACGTATCCGCACACCCATGTAGCAAAACTGAACGGTAGTCGCTCTCAAAAAAAACCAGCAACTCATTAGTGTTATGAGGTGTATCAAATTTGGCATGCTTTTGGAAGCGATTAATAACAACACGTAGTCTTTAAAAAAACACGTATAACTCATGCCAAACAACAAGATCCATTTTGGGTTTTCCGAAAACAACAACACGCACAGAACAATAGGGGGTACCCCTTTATTCTTATGGATCTTTATACACTGGAGAAAATCCGTTACACATCATTTTATCACCCGCATGATGATAGGGATAGCGCACTGGAAAACTATTCGCAGTAAAGCTTTCTGCTGCAATTTCCAACAGATGCGCTTTTCAGTTATTCAACCTTATCGTTCAGCCCGCAAAGTGAAATCTAGAAAAGATGTAGCAAGAACCTGCCAGATAAAATCCGATTTCATGAAAACAATTAAAAACGTAAACAATCTGTGGAAGATGAAAAATACAGCATTACAGTATAGCGATGTTGCCCGGATAGCCACTGAGATCAAAAACTCTTATCGTGAAGATAACCCACAATTTGCTATAGGGTATGTCAAACTTCATCCATCCTATTAAAAAATAACCTTAACATGAAAACACACATTGCGATTGTTGCCCCCAAACCTACCTGTCACCTTATCAAAGAATACATTTCAAAACTTCAGCAATTTGAAGTCTCCTATTGTAACGAGAACTCATTATCCGCTTTTGTTGATTTAAGCAATCAAAATTACGATTTGCTGCTTATCGATACAAACAGCACTCCCCTAAACGGATTCGAGCTATTGGACAGCTTCACTCATAAGCCGAAAGTAATCATGCTCTCGAACAATGATAAGCATGCGGCTAAAGCCTTCGACTACGAAGCACTCGACTATTTAATTTATCCGTTCAGTTTTTGTCGATTTTTAAAATCGGTCCATCGTTTTGCTTCATTGAGTTCATGTCCGCAGCCGAAAAAACCAGTAGCCCATAAAGAGCAAAACTCAAAACTCCATATACAGGCCAATAAAACGCTCTACACCATTCCGGAAGAAGATATCTACTACATCGAAAGTATGGGTGATTATGTGAAGGTACATACAAAAGAGAAGCATCATCTATTCAAACACTCTCTTCAGCGACTGGAAGAACAATTAAATAACAACAACTTTCTGCGCATTCATCGTAGTTACATTGTTGCAACCCAAAAAATAGAATCCATGAGCAGTAAGTTTATTTCTATGAATAATAAAACACTGCCCATTGGGCGCACCTACCAAAAACAGGCAAAAGAAAGATTACTGCACCAGTTTTCACTCATAAAGAGCTAATTTACTCTTCCCGATTGAAATAGATTTTGTAATAGTGCATGGCCCTTTCTTCGTCGTATCCTTTTTCCATGAATCGTTCAGCCGATTCAGGGTTGTTGAAATTCAGTTTAATCTGAATATGTGTATCCAGGTTTATTTGGTTCTTAATTTTTCGCTTCTGCTCTTTTAATACTGATTTTGATACTTCAAAACGTTCGGGCCACTCCTCCTCGTTTTCCTGTACATATTTTTTTTGGTAATCCTGGAAGATCTCCTTGGAACCCTCATCGGCAAACAAATCGCTGGCAAACTGTCCGGGATTTAGTGCCTCTTGAGTAGCTAATAGAAAAAGCTGCAAAAGAAATAGACAAAAAGAAAAAAGCAACCAAAGTCAAAAAGGAAAAAAAGAAAGTTATCAAAAGAATTCTTGTAGAAACAATTATGACTAAAACAGTTATTTCTATTG
>JAWOEM010000505.1:0-3680 GCA_046482785.1 Salinivirgaceae bacterium | reverse complement strand
GCTTAGATTCCAAAGTTCTTCTTGAATATTGTTATTGTTGGCAATAGCTGCCGGTTCAGCTATATTGCTGTACTCGAAATATTTGCCCGTTGTATTTCTGTCTATTTCCAATGCTGCAAACAGTAATTGATCAGCACCTGAATTTGCATCGGAGCCACCGCCGCCCCAGCCTTTTCGTAGTAGTTTTGTGTCTACTACTCCGGGGTGTATGGCATTGATTCTTGCATCGGGAATTTCACGTGCCAGCTTTTTTGTAAATAAAATTGCAGCCAATTTTGAGGTGCCGTAGGCTGTAGTGGCATCATATGGCTCTGGATGTACAATGTTTTTGAGGTCGATCTTGTTTGCATGTATCATACTCGATACATTTATAATATGTGGCGTTCCGTACTCTGCCATTATTGGCACTAATAAGTAGCTCAAATAAAAATGTGCCAGATAATTTACCATAAACGTTTTCTCAATTAGCTGGTCGGTTACCAGCAAACGTTCTTCTTCATACACACCTGCATTATTAATAAGTATTTCGGGAATTGTATTTTTGTGAAGTAGAGTTTCTACCATGCCCTCTATTTCCGAGAAACTGGTAAAATCGGCATTTACATAGTGAATGTTTTTGTTTTTTGTTTCTTTCTGAAGTAATGCGACTAACTTTTTTCCGCTTTTTTGTCTGTGTCCATGCAAAATTACGGTGTGTCCCATTTGGGCAAGGCGAAAGGCGGTTTGTTTTCCTATTCCGTCGGTTGCTCCGGTAATTAAAATCGTTCTTCTCACAGGGTTTGTATTTTTAGTGGTTTAAGATACAATTTTTCGCCCTACTCCCCAAGCAAAATATGGAATTTAGCCTCATTACACTCAAATTTCGCATTGGTTTAGGTATACACCCAAAATCCGCAAAGAATTATACAATATATTTTTGTATTCCTTGCGAATTAACTGCGTTGAGCTCGTCAGGCTAAACCTGACTCGGTTCGATTAAGTAAATCATCTCATTCGGTTTCATTCTTCACCCAAATGAGTGATTTTCTAAATCGGGGTTAACCTAAATTCCGCACGGATTTTGACCTTGAAAAATTAAATCCGTGCGGAATTTAGGTATTATATGATTTTCAGCAACTTTTTTGCCCCTGACCGCCAGTCGACGAAAGTAAGTAGCTGAAAATCAGATGCCCTTTGGAGCTCGGGGCAAAGCTGATTTTCAGCGTTTCGTAATTTGAAATTTTTTTAAGATCGAAGATAAAGATTTTCAAAGTTTATGGTATATCACAAATGATTCAATTGAAATTTGTAAAGAGTGTGAGTTAAGATACTTTTGTTTAAGCTTTTCAGATGTGTCTACAGAGAACGGAAAATCTTTTAAAAATAATTACTGGAATAATAGTAAGGTAAAAGTTTAAAGTGAAAAAAAACAAATTTAAATCCGCGACTTCTGAAGTTCTAAAAAGCTTAATATTTCTTGTTTTATTAAATTTTAGTTTTCAGACAATTGCTCAACAAAAGGAGATAAAGCTTTTAGGCAAATGGTATCACTTGTATAGTAATAATAACTATATAAGTTTTTCTAAAGATTCAATGGAAATGGGAATCTTGAACGAGTATAGTTATAAACTATCTTGGAAGACTCCAACAAAAGGAACAATTACATCTACAAATGAGACTGATAATTTTGAGATAGAATACAAATATTACTTTATTGACGACTTTCTTATTCTTGTTACCACTAAAGAAACTTTAAATCATATTGATGAAATAGGAATATATTCAAAAAGTTTTAGTACACAAATTCCTAATGTAAATAATTCAAAAGTATCCGTTTATGTTGATTCGAAGAACCTCGGACTAAATATGATATATCTTCCAAACTTTGATAAGGAAATAACAAACAATAATCAAAGAGTTATAAAATTGAATGAGAAATTTACTGAATCAAAAATCCCTATATCAGCAATGGATTATGCTTTCAAGAACTTTGAATTTATATTAAATGGAAAGAAGTTGCCCATATATATAACTAATGAGCTTCTTTCTAACCGTATCATAATTAGTGAGAATGAGAAAATTGTTTGTCTTTATGGATTGAATCAAATTGGTAGGAAAGAGGTAAATTCTGTTTTAGGTCATAAGGTTAATGGTAATATTTTATTTATATATATTGGTGAATATAAATCTTATAATACATTTCCTTCATTAGAAGATTTTTAGCAAATGAGGCATCGTTATGCAAACTATTGATTTTGAAGTGTTTTAAAATTAACGACTTAACATCTTTTGATTCTATTCCAACTTGGCAAATCGGTTTGTTTCTTGATTATTCTGAACGAAAACATATTGATTGAAATGGGCTTATTTCCAATTGAAAGTGTTCTATGATGGATGGAAAGCTTATAAATACGCGCTCTAGGCGAGTGGAAAAAGGCGCAAGGTGTTGAATTTTCAAGATAATAGCTAAATTTTGGTTTGTGTAAAGTGAAGGGTTTGTGAAAGCAACCCTTTCTCCCACTAGCCTCAAAGCCAATCGGTTTTTAAAACCGTTCTCTGCATCAATTCTCTAAATGCAATCTTGGCTTTGTCGGCTCGTATTTCATTTAATTTTTGTAGTTTTACCGCCCTCAAAACTGAACTACTATGCGATATTTACGAAATTTTGGAATCTTCGCCGCCGCCTGGGTTGTGGCCATGCTCATATTTACCATTGCTTATGGAGTAAACGATAAATCGTTGTATATACTTTATTTTAGCGTTCCCGCACTTTTTTTGGGAGCTATTGGAGCCGTGGTTACTGCCGGAGAACGGGTTTTTCGCCCAAATCGCAAACTTAATTGGTGGTGGATTATCGGGATGTTGGCTGCCGATCAGGCAATAAAAATTTATTTGTTTGGCCTCGATTGGCAAACGCTCCGAATTCCACTCATCGATCCGGTATTTTATATCGCTCCTTCGCACAATACCGCCGGATCGTACTTGTGGGTGTTGCTCGGGTTTGAGAATGTGCCCAAGTTTCCGCATGTGATTTTTGTTGCCGTTTTGGCTTTCGTTTTGTTTGAATATTGGCGGTTCTATACCACAAAAAGACCACTCTCGTTCTGGGGAAAAGGTTTTGTGCACCTGTTTTTAGTTGGGGCTTTCGCCAATGTGGTAGACAATATTTTTCACGGTGGATCACTCGATTATATAACCATTCGGCCATTTTACACATTCGACCTCAAAGATCTGTTTATCACAATTGCAGAGCTCTTTGCACTAGTTGAAGTGATCAACCAAAAATTGTATAAAAACTCGCAAGACATTCAGGGCTTCGACCTGAAATTTATTCGCACCGATGTTAAATCGTGGTTTACGAAAGAAAAACAGACAAAATAACCGCAGCACGCCCACAGGCAAGCAACATTAACAGACCAAGGCAACCATAATGTTGCCATACTTTTTCATTATTTTACAGCAATGCGGTCGGTATAAAAAGGTTTTCAAAATACCAAATACTGAAAATCAGCTGTGCTCCGAACCCTGAAAGGTTGCTGATTTTCAGTTGATTACTTACTTTAGGATATAGAAAAAAAAGCAGCTAAAAACCATATAAAACCCTTTTTATACCAAACTCAGCAATGTGGCTCATACATGACGGCCACGCTGCTCTAACACCCCAAGGCCACACCGGAAACCACCTGCGCCACTCCGGCGCC
>JAWOEM010000170.1:0-3951 GCA_046482785.1 Salinivirgaceae bacterium | reverse complement strand
GATGACGAGAATGGTTCTCTCTCGGCTGAGGAAGCCTATGAGAATCGAGCAGCATTTCAGATTTTTCCTTACGAATCGATTCAAATTCCACGAGAAGGGGTAATGTGGCTGCTTTTCTCTGTTCGGAATGAGAGCTCGGATACCCATTGGATTCTTGAAAATGCAATGAAAATAGAACTGATGGAGCTGTTCCTGCAGCAGCAGGGCAGTTGGCAGGCTAAGCAAAAATCGGGCAACCAAATTCCCTATTCCAATAGAGTAGTGAATACCCGTAATCCGGCATTTCAGCTGCAGCTGGAGCGGGGGGAGAGCCGAGATATTCTGATTCGACTGTACGATTATCAGTCGGCGAGTGTCAGGCTCGAGCTGATTGAAGAAGAGAGTTTTTGGGAAGATTATAGTCGGGAGACCCTGTTCCTAGGGCTTGCTTTCGGATTCTTTGCCGCGCTTATCATCTACAATTCCATCATTTATCTATTCGACCGCGACCGGGCTTATCTGTTTTATTCACTGCTTAAAAGCGGCTACCGAAAAGACGGGAGAGTGTATTTATCCGGTAGTGTAAAGTTAGATTTCGATGCTTACGATGTGCACGCTGGCGTAAATACAATCTATTATTCAATTGATGGCGCACCATTTAAAAAGTTTGATCAACCAATAGATCTTAATCAGGAGAAAGAATATACAATTCGTTTTTATGCAATTGATAATGTAGGAAACGCAGAAGAAACTAATAAAGAAGTAATTTTCATTGATAAATCAAATCCACAGACTTCAATAAAGATTGAAGGAGACAGGCACGAAAATGTAGTGTCTGGAAGAAGCACAATTTTAATAGAAAGTGAGGAGGAAGGTTCGGGAGTAAAGGGCGTTTTTTATCGAATAAACGAAAATGAAATAAAACCCTATAAGTACCCGCTGAAAACTTCGTGGTTTAATGAAGGAGAGTACACGCTATCTTTTTATGGCATAGACCACGTTGGAAATAAAGAGGATTGGAATACATTTACTTTTTATGTAGATAAAACCCCACCTGTTATAGTTGAAGAGATAATGGGAAATACTTTCATGGCCAATGGCGTGCAGTATTCCTCCGGTCGTAGTAAATTTAAAATTACCACCATGGATAACAAAGCAGGGGTTAAAACTATACATTATAAGGTTGGTGCAGGAGAGGAGCATGTGTATGAAGGCCCATTTTACCTGAAAGGCAATAGTGGGAATCTTAACGTAAAAACATGGGCATTCGATAATGTAAATAATAAATCAGAAGGAGGTAGCTCTAATCAAAAGCGCGGCGCTTCATATGTAGATTTGGCCGGCCCGGTGCTTAGTCACAACTTTGTTGGAGCCTTTTCCCGCGATCGCGATACCATTTTTATTGCTCCAAAAACAAAAATTAAATTGGTAGCCGCCGATAAAGAATCCGGAACCGACCGAATTACATACAAAATTAATGACGGTGGCGAGGTGCAATACGAGGAAGCATTCACAGTAGATCAGTCTGGATTGCATACCATATTTTTTACCGGATTTGATAAGGTTGGTAACTCAAATCATAAAGATTTTTTCTTTGTTGTCGATGATGTTTCGCCACGTATTCATGTGAATTTTAGTGTGGAACCTATTGGAAGCAAAACTGCCTTGAGCAAAAAAATTGATGTTTACCCGAATCATTTGCAACTATTTTTATCTGCAACCGACGATTTGGCCGGCTTAAAGCATATTGTATATAAGATAAATGATGGTAAAATATCGACATACGGTTCTGCTATAGATGTTTTCGAAAGTGGACGTGATTATAAGGTTTTCATAAAAGCCACAGATAAGCTTGGTAATATTGCAGAAGAAAACATAGAGTTTTCGATTAATTAGTTCTTTTCAAATTTCTATCAGAAATATACTTATCATAATGCAGGATTTTACCGACTCCCTGTTATCATAAAAACCAACCCGATGGCTATTAAGCCCTTATCTAAAACCATTCTTCTATGAATCGATTTATAGTTCTAAGTTTCATACTGGCGATTTCTCAAATAGCTTTTTCTCAAACAATTGATGAACTTCAGAGCGGTTATTCGGAGGCCAAAACTAACGGTGATACCAATCAGGAAATATTCTACTTGAACAAAATAGCCTATCATCATTGGGAAAACGGCAATAACGAAATGGCGGCTGAAGAATTTGAGAAACTCCTATCCTTAACACAAAAGCAAGGAAATGAAGCAGGATTGAGAAATACCTATACCAACCTTGGCCTTGTATATTCTGATCTATCGCAATATGAAAAGGCTATAAATGCTTTTAACCAATCGCTTACAATTTCGAAAAAACAAAAGAATAAGCCTGCCATTGCCAGTGGTTATGTCAACATTGCAATGGCATACCAGAGTGCAGAAAGGTATAAAGAAGCATTGAGTGCAGCAGAAAATGCCCTAGAACTGGCGCAGGAGCTCGATCAGCTTGAACTTGTCAGGAGTTGCTATGGAATGCTGGCCGAAATACATAAAGCTCTTGGAAATTCAGAAGAAACCATGGAGTATTTTAATCGCTACTCTACCTTTGATAAGCATCTCAAGGAACAAGAGTTTAAACAAATTAAACAAGAATCAGAAGAGGTTGTTCTAAAAGCTCAGTTTCAAAAACAAAAAACCGAACAGGAATTATCGCAAGAGCGAGGACGTTTACGAGCAACAGAGGATACGTTAATGCATGTATCTCAAATATTGGCAAAGCAAAAACATATTAATAGGTTACAGGAAGAAAAAGAAAAGGTACTTCAAGAACGTTTACGCAACGAGGCAATTATTCGTTACCTGTTGTTGGGCATAGCAGTCATAATTTTTGTTTTTGCCTTTTTTATATTCAGGCAAGTTCGAAAAACCAAGAAGGTAAATACAGCGCTTGCTAAGAAAAACGAAGAAATTAAAGCACAAAGCGATGAGATTCGGATACAAGCCGAAAAAATCAGAGCCTCTATCCAATATGCTCAACGTATTCAGACCGCCGTTTTGCCACCGGAACCGCTTTTTGAAAAGTATTTAAACGAGTATTTTGTACTGTTTAAACCACGTGATATTGTTTCCGGTGATTTTTATTGGATGACAGAAAAGAACGAAAAACTTATAATTGCGGCTGCCGACTGTACCGGACATGGTGTGCCGGGAGCTTTTATGAGTATGTTGGGAGTTGCATTTTTAAATGAGATCGTCAATAAGCTTATTGAAAATAAACATGTTAAGTCGCTTCAGGCTAGTGAGGTGCTCATGCATTTAAAAGACTATGTAATTCGATCTCTGCATCAGGAAGGAAATGTACACGAGGCCAAAGACGGTATGGACATCGGATTGTTGGTTATTGATAAACAAACCGGAGAATTACAGTTTGCCGGTGCACATAACCCAATGATTCTAATCCGTGACGGCGAAATGCAAATTTTTAAAGGCGATCCGATGGCTATCAGTTACAATCGCGACGTAGACGCCGAGTTTACGAATCACGAAATACAAACGAAACCAAGCGATATCATTTATATTTATTCCGATGGTTACCAAGATCAATTTGGAGGTAAAAACGGACGTAAGTTCATGGTTAAGCGTTTTAAACGTTTGTTACTCGAAATTCATAAAGAGTCGCTCGATAAGCAAAAACATATTCTCGATCGCACCATTATGGAGTGGAAGAAAAACGACAAGCAGGTAGACGATATGCTCGTTATGGGCTTGAAAATGAATTTCAAAGACATTGATAAAAGTCAACAACGCTCGTTCAATTGGAGCGAAAAAACGATATTGATTGCAGAAGATACTGAGGCCAATTACTTGTATTTGGTTGAGGCTTTACGTAAAACAGAAGTTAAGCTCGTGCGTGCACGCAACGGACAAGAGGCTGTAGATATAGCTCTGGAACGAAACGATATCGATTTGGTACTCATGGATTTAAACATGCCTG
>JAWOEM010000315.1:0-3496 GCA_046482785.1 Salinivirgaceae bacterium | reverse complement strand
ATCGGTTTTGTACACACGGTTGTGACCAATGTCGGAAATTTCTCTGCACGAATCTTCTTCAATGCTCAGTTGAATAAGTCGCACGGTTTTATTTTTTAGTTCAATATGTCCTTCAACGCCCAAAATGGCTGTACGCTGAAATCCTGTGGGAATGCTACCGTCCAGGTATTGCTTACGGGTAATATGCACCTCGCCTACGATGTTGAGTTTCGAGAGCAGCGAAATTTCCAGTGCTATTCCCAATGCTTCCTTATCGAGCAGAAATGGTGGAGTATCGTCTACCTCGTACGTGCAGGCATTTTCGTTATTGATGCGATAAAAAATATTTTTCCGGGTTTTAAATTCCATGAGGGCGGTGCCATCGTATTCGCCCAGCTCGCTCAGTGTAGGTCGCATGTGGCGTACCAGTTCCGCATCGAATTGGTCGTTGCGGTGGAATATTCCGGCCGGGCAGCGGCAAAATAGTTTGTACCGCGTTTTTAGTTGTTGATGAACTTCCAGTCCCGACATAAACCCAATGCGATTGTAGGTTTGCTGGGTTGCGTTTTTTCTGGGTTCGTAGCCTATTTTCGAGCGTGTTGCTTCGTAATTGGCAACGGAATCGAATTGGTCTTCCATATGTGTAATTGTTTCATTAAATGATTAAAAATGCTGTTTTCGGTTTGTTGTTTTTGGACGTAATGCTTGGTTGTATCGCAGAATTAGCGGTGCGCCGGAGCGGTTACCCTGCATTTTTTAAAGGTACTAAATTTAACAAACTGATTTTGAATTGCAAAATTAATCGTGAATTGTATTTTTGAAGATGTGCGAACAGTTCCGGTTTTCAACCCAAATGGTCAGGTTGGACGAGTGAATTTTATAGTTTTCAACTTTCGGGAAAGTCTTTGTTAGCTTGTGGTTGTTCCGAGGAGTAATCTTATTTCGCTATACTTTGATGCCGGCAATAAGAATATCGTCAATTTGGGGAGTATCACCTTTGTAGGTGGTAAAATGACTGCGAATTTTTTGTTCTTGCAAATGAAACGGTTCTTTTACAATGGTGTTCAGTAGGTTTTGAACTCCCACCAACTTGAATTTTTTTCCTGTTATGCCGTTGGTTTGGTCGGCATAGCCGTCTGTAAATAAATAAATTGTCGACTCAGGCTCCAGCGCATGTGTGTGTAACTCAAATGGCTTCTCTTTTGGGTAATAACCAATGGGCTGCCGGTCGCCTTTAATTTCTGTAAACCCCGCCTTTTCGTAGATCCAACAGGGGCGGTAAGCACCGGAAAATTCGAGTTGCAAGGTTTGTTTGTGAATGCGAATAAGTGCTATGTCGAGTCCATCTTTGTTGGAATCGCTTTTTTCGGTGTGTTTTAGTGCATGTTTAATTTTTGTTCGAAGCAGTTCCAGCATAACGTTGGGCTCTGCACCGCCAGATTCTTCAAGGGTTTGGTTCAGAAACGTAAATCCGAGCACACTCATAAATGCTCCGGCAACTCCGTGTCCTGTACAATCAGCCACAGCTACATAAAAATGCTCCTCAGTTTGTTGCTGCCAGAAAAAATCGCCGCTTACAATATCTTTCGGCTGATTAAACCGAAAGTACTGTAGCCCGGGAGTGGGTTGCGGGCTAAAAATTACGTGTTGAATGAATCGGGCATAATCAATGCTGTCTGTAATTTCTTTTTTCTGATTTTTTAGACGGTCGTTTTGGGCATTTATTTCTTCGCTTTGCGATTGAATTTCCTCATTTTTCTCTGTTAGCAGTTTGTTTAGTCTGGTTTTTATACGATTGCGGTACATCAGCACAAAGATAATTACACCGGCCAGCAAGGCCATTATGGCAAAAAGTAAAATTGCGATCTCTTGCTTTTTTATCATGGTTGCCTTCAGCCGATCTTTCACTCTTAGCAGTTCAATTTCTTTATCGCGGTTTTCGAGGCTGAATTCGGCCAGTAACTGATCTTCTTTCGATTCCAGTTTTCGTTTGAACGTACTATCTTGAGCTGTATTATGTTTTTCAAGATAGTGTATTGCTTTGGTAAGCTTTCCGGCTTTTTTATAGGCTTTGTATAGTTGTTCGTAAATTTCTGCAAGCGTTTCGGAATAGTTATTATCCTTTGCAATTTTTTGTGCAGTCAGCAATTCTTGCAAGGCTAAAGAATGGTTGCCAAAATGGTTATGAATATCGGATTTTTGCATCCGTATTTTGGCTTCGATATGGGGTATATTACTTTCTTCCAGTTTTTTTAGTGCAGAGTTGATGTAATGTAAAGCCGAGTCGTAATGGCCTTTTTTGCTGAATATCTCGGCCAGATTTCCTTCGCAAGCGGTTGTGTAAAAGGCACTATGGTTTGCACGGTAGTGCGCGTAGGCTTTTCGGGTAAAAATAAATGCTGAATCGAGCTTTCCCATTTCATTGTATATGTAGCCCGTATTCATGTTGGTTACGGCCACTTCGGGTGTCATTTTTAAATGCTTGAAAAATTTACGGGCTTTTGCAAAATGCGAAAGAGCTTCGCCATAACGCTCTTTGATAAGGTACAGGTTGCCAATGTTCACACTTATTTTTGCTGAGTTCAATGAATCGTGAATGCTGGTAAACCAATCGAACACCTTCATGTAGGCATTGATTGCCGCCTCGGTCTGTTGGTTGTCGGCATATACATTTCCTAAGTTGGCAACTATTTTCATTAATTCCACTGAGTCGCCAACCTCCACTATTTGGTTTTTTGCTAAATTCAGGTAGAACTGAGCCGAATCGAGACGGGTTTTCACATAATGGTACAGGCCGATTTGTTTGTTGGCCAGGGCTGAGTACCGTTGATACCCTATTTTCTCCGATGTTGCTTTCGCCAAGCGGGCAAAGCGAACAGATGAGTCGCTGTTGGAGTAAAACTGGTTGCGCGATTTGGTAAGGAGCAATTGGACTTTTTTAATGGCTAAACTGTCGGCTGGTTGCGCCGATAGCTGAACGATTAGCAAGTGGGAAATGAAGAGCAAAAAAAGCCTCATTGTGTTGCTGTCTTTGATTAATTGGAGAGCAAATTAACAATTTTTTAAGAAATGGGCATGTTTTTTATGCTATACAGCACTGTTTTGGGTAAAAAACAGGTAAAAAGATGTAAATACTTTTGAATAGTTGCTTGCTGGTTCATTCAACAAAAGTCGCAACTATGTAATTTTGCGTGTTCGTGTTCGAATATTTGAATGATTAATTCGAGCCTGTCCATAAAGTCGGGGTGCTCAGTGAATAAACTCGATTTTCAAGGCTTTTGAAACTCAAAATCGTTGAGTTTACTGGTGTAAATGATACGAGTTTGAGTGAGTATAACGCAGAAAATCGTGTTTATTGACGGATTGCGCCAAGCTAAGCCCGTGAAAAGGGGATTAGACACGATCTTTGAAACTTTTCATTAGAAACCAGTAGGTATTTAATCCTATCTGGGAAAGCCTAACCAGCAACCAGAACCGAGTGTTGCGTAGTCATCAGAGATGATGGCGCGAAGCGTAC
>JAWOEM010000226.1:0-4462 GCA_046482785.1 Salinivirgaceae bacterium | reverse complement strand
GTGGAAGTATACTCTTCATCGGAAAAATAGCTCTCACTCATTTTAAATATTTTGGTTTAGAGACAGAAAGTGGCGCCCACCTTGGTAAGCGCCACTTTTATATTTGCAATAAAACTAACAAAACAAGCTTATAAACGTCATCAAAAGCACATTACATCTTACTTTCAACAATTTTCATAATCTCTTCTTCCAACGCTATGGTTTTTTGCTTAATGGCCTCACCCTCTTTTAAGAGCTTATCGGCGAAAGCCTTATCTTCGAGCCCAGACGCATTGATTTTCACATTTAAGAATGCACCAAACACTCCGGAACGTGCGGCCAATGCGCCAACTCCGGCATCGGTTACAGAATTTGGGTTTCCGGTTTCGGCCATCGCCTTTGCCACCTCCATAGATTCGTAGCAAAGCTTCATGGTATCGAAAGGCACTTGTGTAGCATATTTTGTAGCCTCCTCAATGGCTTTTTTCCGTTCCGCTTTTTCTTCATCGGAACTTTTCGGCATTTGGAATGCAGCCATAATACAGTTAAACGACTCCGTATCTTCGTCCACCTTTTTCATTAAGGCTTCCTGATAGTGTTTTCCTTTTTCTGCCCAGTTGCTGAACTCCTCCCAACGATCGTCCCAGCCGCGTTTATGCGACGATAAATTGGCCACCATGGTTCCCAATGCAGAGCCCATTGCGCCCATATACGCTGCAATAGAGCCACCACCCGGAGCTGGCGATTCCGAAGCTGTTTCATTGGCAAAATCGACTAATGTTTTGTTTACCAATGCTTTGGGATTATCATCTTCTAAAATATACTCAATAATTTTCTTGTTGGCTTCAAATGGATACAACTCATCAAGCCCCAGCGACTTAACGGCAATTTTTATAATTTCACTATCGGGAATTCCTGTAGAACGGTTTTGCTTACGCAGATAATGCTTTCCTGCATCGATCATGGCTTGCAAGGGCACTACCCCTACCAACTCAGATCCGGTAACACGCATGCCACGCTCCATCGCACTTTCGCATACAGCATCAAACGCTTCGTGAATGGATGTAACTGAAATATCGGTTAGGTTCATAGAGATTTGGGCAATACCATACTCTTCGATAAACCACCCTATTCCGCGTACTTTTTTCAATTTTCCCGGTTCGCGTACCGGGTTTCCGTTTTCGTCGAGTACTTTCTTGCCCGTTACCGGATCTCCTTCGCGTTTCACTCTACCGGCCTCACGTACATCGAAAGCAATGCTATTGGCTCGGCGCACAGATGTGGTGTTTAGGTTTACATTATATGCTACCAAAAAATTTCGTGCACCAATGGCCATTACACCTGATTTTGCAATACTTTCGCTCCATTTATCGGGACCAAAATCGGGTTTCCATTCGGCTGAAGTAATTCGTTCTTTATTGGCCTCGTACTCGCCTTTTCTGCATTTTGCCAAACTGCGACGTTTTTCTTCTTTCGCAGCAAATTCATAGGCATAAACAGGAATACCAAGCTCCTCGCCCACGCGTTTACCTAGTTTATGTGCATATTCCACGGTCTCTTCCATCGAAATATTGGCTACGGGAACCAACGGGCACACATCGGTTGCGCCAAAGCGCGGATGCGCTCCTTTATGGTTGCGCATATCGATCAATTCCTGCGCTTTTTTTATGGCATTAAAAGCAGCTTCAATAACCGGCTCAGGCTCGCCAACAAAAGTAACAACTGTTCTGTTGGTTGCTTGGCCGGGGTCTACATCAATTAAGCGAACACCTTTAACGGCTTCAACCTGATCGGTAATTTGTTTAATTATATTCTCATCTACCCCTTCACTGAAATTGGGGACGCATTCAATTAGTTTTCTCATAGTCATTATGTTATGTGGTTTATAATTAATCCAATGTAACCAATTCCCCATTCAGGATAACCTGCTCAATAAGATGGCTGGTATAGGCATAAGGAAGAAACTCTACCGATGGAATGGGCTTAGTGATAATCAGGTTTGCCTTTTTTCCGCGGGCAATTGAGCCCAACTCATCTTGCACGCCCATGGCGTAGGCAGTATTTAAAGTGGTGGCGTTTATTACTTCTTCGGGCGTCATTTTGTAATTTATGCAGCCAAGCGACATAATAAATTTCATGTTGCCTGATGGCGATGAACCCGGATTGTAATCGGATGCCAATGCTACGGGAAGACCTGCATTCATCATATCGCGCACGGGCGACAATTTCATATTTAGAAAGAACGCCGCACCCGGCAGTACAGTTGGCATGGTTTCGCTGCCTTGGAGCGCCTCAATTTCTTCGGGACCCACAAATTCAAGGTGATCGACCGACAGGGCATTGTATTTTACTCCAACCTGAATACCTCCGCTGTAATCCAATTCATTGGCATGAATTTTTCCACGCATACCATATTTCATTCCTGCCATTAAAATACGCTCTGTATCTTCAATAGTAAAGAAACCTTTATCGCAAAACACATCGATATAATCGGCCAAATCTTCGGCCGCCACAGCCGGAATCATTTCATTAATAACCTTATCGACAAATTTTGTTTGGTCGTTGCGATATTCCATAGGAATAGAATGCGCACCAAGAAAGTTTGCTTTAATGGTAATGGGCGTAGTTTCCTTTAAGCGCCGAATTACACGGAGCATTTTCAATTCATTTTCGGTATCTAACCCATAGCCCGATTTTATTTCCACCGCACCGGTTCCAAAACCAATAATTTCGTGAATCCGCTCCAAGGCTTGTTCATAAAGGTCGTCGGCACTGGTTTCGGCCAAAAGCTTCGATGAATTGAGGATTCCCCCACCCTTTTTGGCTATTTCTTCGTAGGATAACCCTCTAATTTTATCGCCATACTCTATCTCGCGACTACCGGGATAAACAATATGCGTGTGCGAATCGCAAAACGATGGCAACACCATACGTCCCTGAACATCGAGCTCTGTTCCCTCGTCTACCTCGGGACAATTATCCATGGATCCGAAATCGGCAATTAAGCCGTCTTTAACAAGCAGCCAGGCATTATCGATCGATGGCAACTTAGCCATATCGTTACCCGCAACCCATTTACGCTGTACGTCTTCTGTTTGTACAAGCTTCTTTATGTTTTTAATTAATGTAACCATACTAAATGCTTATTCAAAATATTTTCTACTTTTGATTGTGCGAATTTAGTAATTTTAAAAGGTATTGGAAAGATTTTAAAACATATGCATAAGAAAATATTATTTCTAATGGCGCTTTCGCTCGTTGTAATTGCGGCAAACGCAAAAGATGAGCCGCGAGATAGCGTCAAAACAGGACTAAATCTGGGAGCCTTACCAACCATTACGTACGATTCTGATTTTGGATTACAGTACGGAGCAATGGTTAACTTCTTTTTTTACGGCGACGGCAGCACCTACCCGCAATATCGACATTCAATTTACACAGAAATGAGCCGTTTTACAAAGGGTAGCGGCATTAATCGGTTGTTCTACGATTCAAAATACTTAATACCCGGAGTGCGCCTTACGGCAGATATTAGTTACCTTACCGAAAAGGCCTTGCCGTTTTACGGATTTAACGGTGCCGAAGCATTTTATAACGGCAATTGGGAAAACGACCAGTCTGATGAATATATTTCGCGCGTCTTTTACCGCCACGAACGTAAGCTTTTTCGTTTCAAAACCGACTTCCAGGGCAAGTTGCCCGTCAAAAACTGGGGCTGGATTGCGGGCTACGAAGCGTACAATTTCCAAATAGGTTCGGTAGATATCGACCAGCTCAACGATGGGCAGGCCTCGGGCTCCGAACTCCCCGACACTGCCGGGCTGTACGATTTGTATGTGCGGTGGCAAATGATAGACGAAGACGAAAAAGATGGTGGTACGCATCACTACGTAAAAGGAGGAATAGTATACGACACCCGCGATAATGAGCCCAATCCCATGAGCGGAATTTGGACCGAATTTGTGGTGCAGGGAGCTCCCGGAATTTTCGAAAGCAAGAAATACAGTCATGCCAAGATTTCTTTCACACACCGCCAATACTTTACGCTAATTCCCAACGATTTGGCGCTGGCGGTGCGCATACTTTACCAAACAACCGTTGGGAAAAGTCCGTTTTACCTTTACCCGCTCATTTCGACCTCGTACCTTAAAGGAGCGAACAGCGAAGGCGTGGGTGGTGCAAAAACCGTGCGTGGCGTACTCCGCAACCGCGTGGTTGGAAAAAGCATAGCCTTCGGAAATATTGAATTGCGCTACAAGCTCTGGCGCTTTCACTTGCTTAATCAGAATTTCTATATCGGTACAAATTTATTTACTGATGCCGGAGTAATTGTAGAAAACATTCCATACGACCGCAATGAAGCTATACGCATAGCACCCATTCTTCCCACCACTCCTTTTTTGCTCTTGGCAGCCTTTTGTTATGCCCGCAGCTCGGAAAAATTTTATATCTGGCTGCTCACCAATCGCTGGTTTGGGGAGTA
>JAWOEM010000475.1:0-3735 GCA_046482785.1 Salinivirgaceae bacterium | reverse complement strand
TGCCCAATCAAAAGCAATTAGTGTTCATAATTATTCAGCTGATGAGGGATTTGCAGGTGTGGAGTGTAATCGGAATGCCATATTGTACGATTCCCAAAGCAGCAGCTTATGGGCGGGAACTGTTAAGGGAGTTACACAGTTTTTCCCCGATTTGTATTTCCCTCCCGGTATTGCTCCCAAACTGAGTATCGAAAGCTTTACTTACCAGGGAGAACCATTGCCCGTTCATACTTCTTATCGTTTCGACTATATCGAGTGGGATCGTGTTCCCGAAATTCCGCACGATAGCAATAATGTACGAATTCAGTTTAAGGGGCTTGACCAGTGGCAACCCTATTCTGTTCAATATCAGTGGGTATTAATGGGGTTAAAAGGTGGCTGGCATGAACTAACAACTCAGCAACAAGTCGAGTATAATTACCTGCCGCCGGGCAGATACGTGTTTAAACTTCGAGCTATAAACGGTCAGGGAATTTGGACGGAAAGTCCCTTGCATTTACCATTTACTATTGAGCGACCCTATTGGAAGACAAATTGGTTTTATGGGGCTATTGTATTGCTCATTATTGCAATTGTGGCAATTTTGATGTACATGAGGCAGCGCTCCCTGCGCACCCGAAACAGAAAGTTGATGGATGCGGTGTATGAGCGAACAGAGGCGCTCAATAACGAAAAAATGGTGGTTGAACAACAGCGCGAGGAGTTGCGCGCTCAAACCGAACATTTGGAACAGGCAAACAAGGAGCTCGAAAAATTGTCGCTGGTTGCCAGTAAAACAGATAATGCCGTGCTTATTGCCGATAAAGATGCAAAATGGGAGTGGGCTAACGAAGGGTTTTCCAAAATGTATGGGTATACACTCGACGAATTTATTGCTCAACGCGGCGAATCTATCTTAAATGCTAGCTCTGCATCCAAAATTAATCATATTCTCGAAGAGGCTGTGTACCTGAAAAAATCGGTGACATACACCACAAAAGCTTCCAAAAATGACGATTCCGAAATTTGGGTGCAATCAACGTTAACGCCAATTTTTGATGACCATGATATACTTAAAAGGTTCATTGTTATTGATACAGATATTACCCATATTAAACAGATAAACAATGAGTTAAGGAAGTTGTCGCTGGTGGCCAGTAAAACAGATAATTCAGTGATAATGATGGATGAAACCGGACGCATTGAATGGGTTAACGATGCATTTCATCGTTTCTACGACATGTCGCTGGATGAGTTTAAACATTTGTATCAGAAAACCATTTTCGATTTACACACCGATGTGCAGGGATTATTTAATGTAGAAGAAATTATAAAATCCCGAAAATCGAAATCGTTTGTTTCGTCTTTCGTTACCCGAAAGGGCGTGCACAAGTGGATTCAATCACTGATAACTCCCGTAGCCGGAATGGGAAATGGCAGTGATCATTTAATTGCCATCGAAACCGATATTACCCGAATTAAAGAAGTGGAAGAGGAAGTGAAAGAGCAGCGGAAAAAGTCCGATGAGCTACTGCTGAATATTCTGCCTGCCGAAACGGCCGAGGAGTTGAAAACTCAGGGACAGGCACAGCCACGCTACTACAATTCGGCAACAGTGCTATTCTGCGATTTTAAAAACTTTACTGCCTATTGCGAGGAGCTTTCGCCACAGCAATTGGTTAGCGAGTTGCGCGAATATTTCGATGTATACGATGATATTGTTGAAAAATATTTTGTCGAAAAAATTAAAACCATTGGCGATGCCTACATGTGTGCCGGTGGGTTGCCCATCCGGAATCGCAGTCATGCCTTCGATGTGGTACTTACGGCGCTCGAGATTCAGATTAGAACATACAACATTAACCTCAAGAAGCAACAAGAAGGAAGGCAACCATGGCAGCTGCGCATGGGTATTCATACCGGCGATTTAGTGGCAGGTGTTGTGGGTAAAAAGAAATTTGCATACGATATTTGGGGCGATACCGTAAATATTGCCAGTCGCATGGAAAGTGCCTGCGATGTAGGCCGCATAAACATTTCGGGCGATACGTATAATGTCATAAAAGACTATTTCGAGTGCACCTACCGTGGAAAAATCGAAGCTAAAAATATCGGTAAATTCGATATGTACTTTGTCGATGGCATAAAACCCGATTTCTCTGTAGATGGCATGGGCGCTGAACCCAATCAGGCGTTTAAAGAGTTTTTGGCTAAACTATAAGTAATCAGTAGCATTTTCCTCAAAATTGGTGAACGGCGCAATGGCTCGCTGGTAAATTCCCTGTACATAAGCAATGGCCATCCCGTAGTTGGTAACCGGAATTCCTGCTTCAATTGCCGGCCTAATTCGGTTTATTAACTGCTTGCGGGTAATCATGCAGCCACCACACTGAATTACAAGACTGTAGTCGGTAATGGGTCGTGGCAATTCGTTGAGGCCGGATACAACATCATATTCGTGTTTTTTTCCTGTAAAAGCGCTAATCCAGCGAGGAATTTTTACGCGTCCAATATCATCGCACGCCACGTGGTGCGTGCACGATTCCAATAATAAAATCCGGTCGCCATCGGCTAGTTGATCTATACGTGGAGTGCCGTTCAGGTATGCATCAAAATCACCTTTGTATCGCGCCAGCACAATGCTGAAACTCGTTAGTGGGATGTGTCGGGGAATAGAGGCATCGGCCTTTGTGAAAATCTGACTGTCGGTTATGGCCAAGGCGGGTTCTATTTGTGTTTTGCGTAAGAACGCATCTACCTCCCGTTCTTTTAATACAATGCAAATGGCATCGTTATTCAAAATATCCCGAATAGCTTGTACTTGCGGTAAAATTAGCCGCCCCTCCGGAGCCTCAATGTCGATGGGAGTGATAAGCAAAACTATATTGCCGTACGAAATCAAATCGCCAACCAATGAGGGAGTAGCAAATGCCGACTCCGGAATGGTGCTTTTTATGGTGGCAATAATGGGTTCGGTACTGTTTTTAACGGTGCTGTGCTCAATAACTTTGCAATTGTATTTCTGTGTTAAGGTTTGTGCAAAGTCCGGATTCAGAGCAACCAAATCCGATTTGTTATGAATAATGAAGAAAGGCGTCGACGTTTTTTGAAAAGCCTTTATCAGATCTTCTTCAAAAGTGTCGAATGTGTTGTTCGTGATTATGATTAAGCCCAGATCGATGGTTTTAATGGAGGCTTTGCTTTTAGCCACGCGTTTTTGTCCAAGTTCGCCCGTATCGTCTATTCCCGCCGTATCGATGAGTACTACAGGCCCGAAACCGGTTATTTCGAACGATTTTTTTACCGGATCGGTTGTGGTTCCTGCAAAATCAGAAACAATGGCAATGTCTTGTCCGGCCAATTCGTTAATGAGTGTGCTCTTCCCGTTGTTGCGTCGTCCGTATATTCCAATGTGGGGAGTCGTTGTTTTTCCTTTTTGCATATGCTTGTGTATTAGTACCTTTCTTCGGTTACATCGCCGGGTTTAAACCCCGTTTTTAATAGGTTCGATGGTGTGAGAATTGCTTCCAGCTTTTCAGCTGATATTGCCTTTACTTCTTCGTTGGCTTCAAAAATGGTAATGCTTTTTTGTTTCATTTTTTGTGCCAAATCACCGGCTTTGTGATAGCCTATATAAGGAATAAGTGCTGTGGCAATGGACGGACTGGAAAATAAGCTTTTTGTGGCTCGTTCACTATTTATTTGCAGTCCTTCAAGTAAGTTTATATTAAATGTATTGTTGGCTGCAATTAGCAA
>JAWOEM010000474.1:0-14665 GCA_046482785.1 Salinivirgaceae bacterium | reverse complement strand
ATTTGCATCTCTGAAAATACATAAAAACCAACGATTTCCAAAAATCAATATAAATAACTTCCCAATTTCACCAACGCACGGTACAATATTTGAGCAGTGCCGAACATCACATGGAGGACATCTTGGCTAAAAGCATGAAAAATTGAAGCGAAAAAAGACTGACGAACTGGAACATATGCCCATTGGCAAACTTATTATGCGCTACTACTGGCCTGCATTTGTGGGAGTAATTGCACATTCTATCTACAATATTATCGACCGCATATTTATTGGACAAGGTGTTGGCGCCGAAGCGCTGAGTGGTATAACGTCTGTTTTTCCGATTATGATCATCATTATGGCTTTCGGCATGCTGGTTGGCTTGGGTGGTAGTGTTAAGCTATCGCTCTTTTTAGGCCAAAAAAAGCACGATAAAGCCGAAAAAGTATTGGGCAACGTTTTGCTGCTAATCGTACTTATTTCCCTTTTTGGGGGCATATTGGGTTTTGCCATAAAACAACCGATGCTCGAATTGTTTGGAGCAACTCAAAACACCATTGGTTACGCTAATGATTACCTGAACATTATTCTGTACGGAATTATTTTTCAAACGCTGGGCTTTTCGCTCAACAACTTGATACGTGCCGAGGGAAACGCTCGCATAGCGATGATAAGCATGTTAATTGCAGCTGGTACAAATATCCCACTCGACTGGTTATTTATTATGAAATTTGGTTGGGGCGTTAAGGGCGCAGCTTGGCCTACAATTATTTCGATGACGATACTTTCAATTTGGGTTTTGGTTCACTTTACCAGCAAAAGAGCAGTCGTTAGGCTGAAGTTAAGCCAAATCAGATTCGATCCGTTTATCATCAAAAGCATTGTGGCTATAGGTATGGCTCCTTTCTTTATGCAAATAGCCAATAGCTTTGTACAAGGTGTTTACAATACACAACTGATAAAATACGGTGGCGATATTGCCGTTGGTGCATTTGGAATTGTTATGAGTGTGGTGATATTAATTATCATGAGTATTGTAGCGTTAAATATGGCATCTCAGCCCATTATCGGATACAACTACGGCGCCCGAAACATAGCACGTGTGCGCCAAACCATGCGGTACGGAATGATAGCTGCAACGGTTCTGGCCATCATCAGCTGGGGCATTGTAGAAATATTTCCATCAGCAATTATTTCGCTATTTAACGACGATAGTGAAGAGTTGCAACGCATTGGAGTTCAGGGATTGCGTATCTTTTCCATGATGCTTCCCATTGTAGGATTCCAGGTGGTAATCAGTAATTATTTTCAATCGGTTGGAAAAGCAAAGGTTGCCGCTTTTTTAAGTTTACTGCGGCAAGTACTGGTTCTAACCCCATTGCTTTTCATATTGCCCGGGACATTTGGAATAAAAGGGATTTGGATGGCATCACCCATCGCCGATACAGTAGCGGCAATAATTGCCGGACTTATCATGATTCGGGAGTGGCGTAAAAACCTGGCGCCGGAAAAGGCGTCAATTATTTCAGACAACCGTGTAGTGGTACCACAAAAAGCGACTGACTGAATTACGCAAAAAGCCAATCGAGTACGCCGTACATTTTCAATGCACTGCCCACGAGCACAATCATAAGAAGATACCGAATAAAACCGGCTCCAATGCGCTGTGCATATTTCGATGCAAAGAAAGCTCCAATCATATTCCCAACGGCAAGAACCAGCCCGGCACGCCAATCGACCAAATCGTTGTAAATAAAAATACCCAAAGCAAGTGGCGTATAAATCAAAACAATAAAAACTTTGGCCGCATTGGCTCTCACCAAATCGTAACCCACTCCAAGCACTAAGCCGGCCAGCAAGAACAACCCTACTCCCGCCTGAATGAAACCGCCATACAAACCAATAAAGAAAAAGATAACCAGCTGCCAGATTTTGCCTAAGCCCTGCGCTTCACCCGCTTTGCCTTTAATCCATGCCGAAGGTTTAAAAATTAACAGGAAAAACATGAGCAACAGAAGCGAAGCAATGGTGTATTCAAGGTATTTTTCGTCTATTTCGACAGCAATGAACGCTCCAATTAGTGCACCAACAAGTGCAGAAAAAGCAATTGGCCATGTAAGTTTGAACGAAATAAGGTGTTGTTTTCTAAAGTTCCTAACGGCTACAAGGTTCTGTAATACAATTGCCACCCTATTTGTGGCATTGGCAACACCGGCAGGTAACCCCAAAAATATAAGCAGCGGCAAAACCAACATGCTACCGCTGGCCGCCAGCACATTAATGAATCCGGCCACCAAACCTACTCCCACAATCAATGAATAATCGATTATATCTAATACTACTTTTTCGTCCATAGCACCTATATTAAAAATAAGGGGCTAAAGTAAACAAAAATAACATACGATGGTCAGCATTTTCAAGGCTTTCGAAACTCAAAATCCTTGAGTCCACGATTCATCGGGATGATACGAGTTTGAGTGAGAATAACGCAGAAAATGGAGTTTATTGACGGACACTATTTATTGATAACAATGGCTTCTACACGCCTGTTGGCTTTGCGGTCTTCTTCTGTATTACCTGTAGCCAGCGGGTTGGAATTTCCGGCGCTGCTAAAGCGTAAATTTCCAACATTTTGTTTCATCAGATAGCTCATAACGGTTCGTGCTCGTTCTTCGGCAACCTCAATATTTTCTATTGCCTCAATATCATCGCAATGACCAACAATTTCTAATTCAATAGATGGGTTATCTTTCAGTATTTCAGCCAGACGATCGAGTTCTGCCATGGCTTCTGGTGCCAGGTTATCGCTATCTGATTCAAATGTAATGCTATTCAGATTCACTTTGGAACCAATGGTAATATAATCGAGCATTACCTCCCTGCGGATATTTTGGAATGTCGTAATTTGCCCCGCAGGTAAAATCTCGGAATAGAACCAATAATCTTCCGATGAAACTACGAGCGTGTAATTTTTACCTGCCAAATATGAAACAAAGAATTTCCCGCTATTTCCGTCGGTTTTGGCAGAAGTTACCACACTGCCAGTTTCATTATCAATAATTTTTATTTCGGCCTTAATGGGTTTAAATGTTGCAGCATCTTTTACCGCACCGCTCAAATTTGTACGCTTAATGGTTCGCACATTTTGATCCTGAGCAGATAGGTCCAGGTTATTGCTGAAATTAATCCTACGCCGTTTTTCGTTCAATATAAAATTCACCTCAAATTGTCTGTACCCATTAAGTTTTACGCGGTAATTATTCTGTTCCAGATTAAAATGCTCGTAGTATATATTATTAATCTTCACGTGGTACACATCTACATTAGGTACATAAATTACAAATTCGCCTTCGCTATCGGTAAGTGTTGAGTAAATATTTCCGCGACTATCGGTGGCTGTAACCTTAATATTGGCAGGGGATATATTTCCCAAATCCGATAGTTTAGAGCGATTAAGGAATACGCCACCAAATATTTTATTATTCTCTTTATAAGGAATGTACAGTGTTTTATCATCATCAATTAGCACATGTTCGGTACTCTTATCGCTTGAAAAATTCCCTTGTGTTTTGCTCAATGAAACATACTTTACCATGTAAAAACCGGAGGGAATATTATCGTAACTCACTATACCCTGCCTGTCGGAAAGCAATTCAACCGCATAAAAGCCGCCTTCGGAAGTGGAAAATTGGCTCATGGAATCTACAACTGTATGGTCAACATCTATTTTTGCCAGTACATTTTCCATGCCCGGTTCATCTTTGCCCTTGACACCATCGCCGTTAAGGTCTTTAAAAAACACCACATCAAGATCATAATATTTAACCCGCGGTTGATTAAACCCAAACTTCTTCTCTACACGAAACTCGAAGTAGGCATTATTATAGGTATACTTTTCATCGGTTGTTACATCTAATGAAGATTGATATCCGTACGTATTGACCAATTCGAAGGTAAAGCCATGCCCGGGGTATGCACTTAGCGTTGTTCCAAAATTATAGCGATTGGTTTTGCTCGTGATATCAAAGGTAAAACTCGATCGATTGCTCAGCTTTATAATGTCTTTGTATAAAAACAGATCAATTTGGGGCATAAGCCTCAACTGCTTGTTTTCAAATTGGTTGTACACATAATCGAAATGTTGTGTTAGTGTATAGGGTCCATCTAAATAAGCAGCATAAATACTCCAAAACCCGGCCTGCAAAATTGCAGTAATATCAAACGACGGATAAATATCGGTTTCTTTTATCGGAGGTTTATAATAGGCATCCGGATCGGCTGTAACCACACTATATCCGTAAGAAGTTCGCAGGGTTAAGTTAAGTAGAGACTGCTTACTTCTGAACTTTGCTCCTGCCATTAATTGCGTAGTGGGCACAAAAAGCTCACCCTCCGAATCGAAATTATAAAAATTGTTCGACTTTTTTGTGTACGTAACCTGTCCGGCAAATACAGAAATAGTAGGTGTTGCAATATAGTTTACCCGTGCATCGGTTTGCGATGTTTTGTAGTACAAGCCGGGTTGCAGCTCAAACTCATCATAAATGGGCGGTTCGGTATTTTCAAGATTAAAACTCATCATTACATTCGTGCGATTGTTGAGTCTAAAACGACCATTGGAATTAATTTTTAATCGACCAGCATAATACCCATTATAGTTACGGTCACCATACTTTAAATAATTAGTTATAAATACCCTTGGATATTTTACTGAAAGTTGGGCCTGCCCACCAAAACCTAACCGCTGCTCATCGGGAAAATTATTAAAGGTAGTATGACTTAAGCCGGCACGTGCATACAATCTGTAATGTTTAAACAAAGTACCTCCAACACCAAATAATCCAGTAATATTTTTTTCTTCTTTTTGCTTAAATTCAGAATAAACCCCTCCGGCTTCAATTGAGGTTTTTTTGTATGGTCTAATGCTAATAAGCGAACCAATTTGTTCATCTTGATTAAAAATATTTTTCACCCCGATGGCTTGAATCTCTTGCTTGCCATATCGGTATCTAAATAATGCCCCACGTCCGAATACAGATTGCTCCAAATTCAATCCCACATCGCCGAGGCGAGCTTCAAAATTTTTGTAGTTGTACTGGAGTTCCATACGCGAATACTTGTAAGGATCCTCTTCGAACTTTCCGCCCATGGTTTGCCATCGATAATAAAGGCTTCCCCTTTTTCTCATTAAGAAACTACCTTTTATGGATCCAGAATATCCGGCATCATAGTCAGAGAATAGGTTCAATAATGCAAAATCAAGGATTAACAGTCTGTGCCTGTCGGGTACCAAATTTTCGTAATGAGGCTCTGCCTTTTTAAGCCAAAGGCTCGTATTCAAGGCTGTATCTCGCGTATAAGTCTTTAGTTGCACTCTATAATTATTCTTTAATCCACTACCATCACGTTTTTCCTCACTTACCAGCACCTCTATATTGATGGTAGTATCGCTATTGACAGGCAATAGCAGCTCCTTCCGATAATTATTGAAGCTATTGTCGGGGAAAATCAGCGGATCGTCGAATGTGGCATCAATATAAACTAACTCATCTACATTCCCCTTATTTAATAGCTTAAGTTTAATAGTAGCTGAATTTGAATTATTATTGACATAATACAAGCGTTGCTCAGGTCGAAATGCAATTTCACTTTGCTTAGGAATATTTACAAATGAATATTCATTTTTGAAAGAAACGCCCTTATTATCGGAAAGCGATGCCACTAAGGCATAGCCAATATCACCCTTTACTTTTCGTCCAGCACTTGCCCGAATAGGAATAAAAATGCTGTCTTTGGGGTTTAGCGTAACGGTCGTACGCTGGTCGACCATGAGCGACCAACCCCGTGGCAGGGATAAGTTTGCATTAAACTGTAAACGCCTGTCGGTGGGGTTTACAATTTTAAGTACATTAAAAAACGACTCATCGGGTTTAATTTCAATTTTATCGCGCAAGAATTCAACCTCCACATCGGCGTAGGGATCGTCTAAAAACGAAAATTGCCCAAATGTAAAAATAGGCAAAATTAGAAACAACCATATGATGCAGCGTATTCTCACAATAGTAATTAAGGTTTGGGTTCAAGTGTAAATTCCAATAATGCCACATACCGTTCATTCGACACCTTATTAATGGGATTTGTTACTCCAATTTTATATGAAATTGCAATTGTATTTGTAAATGCCAAGTTTTGTGTCCCGGATGCTATAACTTTTTCTAAATTTTCTAATTCATACAGCTCCGTTGTTCCGGCAGCAGCATCATACACTTCAACTTCAATGATATTTATATCAATATAATCGGCAGAGAAAACAGACACCAAATGTCCATCGGGCTTTATCGATAACTGCCAACCATCACCTATTCCATTGCCTCCCGCATCGGTTTCATTAAAATAGATATCCAGTTCAGTATGTCCCGAGAGTATGATACCATCGGCATAATCGTCCAAATGATTAAAATACACGTCTACCGATACACCTTTATTCACAGTAATGCGTGAGGTCGTATTTTGAGCCGAGGTACTAGAACCCACAAATAATAATACAGAAAAGACGATAAATAGTTTTTTCTTCAACAGTTTAATATTTTAATGAACTGAAATAGCAGCATGCAGAACATACATGCTGCTTTATTCCTTTTATTACTGTGACTCCAATACTAGAAATACATTAGTGGTGTACCTATCCGGGGGAATTGATTGGGATAATAAAGTACCTAAACCTCCATTTGCTCCATCAACTGCAGGAGTAGCTAACTCCCAATTTATAGTAAATGCATTCTTTGTGGTATTACCGGCACTTTCTCCCGAAATACCAGTTATTATTGTTGTGCCACTTACATCAGAAAGTGCTGTCATATCGGAGAAAGTTCCATCCCCCGCATCATTTATAAAATCATAATTTACAGAGTTAGCATCTCCACTTCCTGTTGATTCCAAAATATAACCCACATTACCAACAGGAAATGCGTGTGTTCCATCATCTGTACCTGTAAAACCATCTTCAGCATACATTATTACATTAAAATCAACAGATGAAGCCACCGTAAATTTGGTATCATAATTGTCTGAGTTAACAATACCACCTGTATACTGGTCGATATTACTCACAGTAAATTCAATATTACCACCCGAGGTTACGTTGAGGCGCAGTATTGAATTGAGGTTTACTGAAACCGGAATTATGGCATTGTCTACCACCGGTTGTGCCATTGCTGTGAGCCCCAGAAACAGAGCCACAAGCATAAAACTAATTTTTCTCATAATTTAAACAATTTAGGTTATACATATTTCTAATTTTATACAAGATAACAATTCCAATCGCAAGTAGTATGCGGCTTAACGTTTTGTTGACAATTTTCACCTGTTTTTTTGACCAAACATATTTCTATATAGGTTAAAATACTCTTGTTGCAGTCAAATGTACAATTTGAAAATAACAAGCACAAATAATTTATATTAAAATTAACATTTTATAAAAAAATTGTAACAATCTTACTGTTAACGACATTTCATTCCTCCAGAAACAACACTACAACACATTGTTGCATAAATCGGTGTGCATTATTGTCGTTTTTATGAAGTTTTGCATTTAATAACAGTCAAGACGAGTATGCAATGCACAAACCATACCAATTTAACACGCTACCCTTTCGCCGATAATTCCTTCAAGACTGTTTTTTTGATACATTGCGGCGATATTCCATTTTTTGGAACGAGCGCCGTTAGCTATGCTATAATTACACCAAAACCAAATTTTGAATACCAACTATTTGCATAGCTATGAAAGTTCAGTGATTTACAATTAAACAAAAAAAGCCCTGCTTCAATTTGAAAAAATTCAAACAGGGCATCTTGCACAAAAACAGTCATTAACCCGGAAAAATTCATAAATAGTGCCTGTAAGAAAACTCCAATAACTGCGTTATTTTCAAGCCTTGTTCTTGAAGTTTTATTACTAGGCACATCCAAAAACAGGTCGTTTTCTTGCTGAGACTATATAAAGCGGGTTAAGCCGTCATTCCTCCATCAATGGGGTTAATCGTTCCTGTAATAAATTGGCTATCGTCGCCGGATAAGAACATCATCAGTTTTGCCACTTCCGCGTTTGTGGCGTACCTGCCAAGTGGAATGGATTGCTCAAAGCCAGTTTTGGCATTGGCTGCATCTCCCGGCGCAAACCCTTCTTCCAACGAACGCATCATTCTATTATCTACCGGAGAGGGATTTATGGTATTTACTCTAATTTTATGTGGAGCACCTTCCAGAGCTGCCGATTTCATCATTCCATTTACGGCATGCTTGCTTGTTACATATGGCAGCACATTAGGCGTTCCCACAATGCCGGCTACTGAAGAAGTAATTACAATGCTGCCACCATGCTTTTTCATATGTGGAAAAACATGCCGCAGTCCATAATATGTGCCTTTCACGTTTATGTCAATTACTTTGTGAAACTCATCCAGGGGATATTCGTCCAAAGGCTTCACCTTGCCCTCAACTCCTGCATTATTCAAAAACACATCAATTTTGCCAAAGGCAGAAATGGTTTTATCTACATACATCTTGGTTTGTTGCTCATCAGACACATCTGCAACAACATAAGCCGATTTATCACTGCCTATATTTTTTACCGTATCTTTTAACGCTTGTTCATTAATATCTACAAGCATCACTTTTGCTCCTTCATTGGCAAACATCTCTCCCACAGTAGCTCCTATTCCGCCAGAACCACCGGTTATTAAAACTACTTTATCTTCAAATTTTTTCATAATAGTATCTTTTATAATTCAGTAGTTCAAACACGCAATACCCGCGATTGTTTCCATTTTCGTAGGAAATCATAGAATAAAAAAACCTTACTTCACTCCTAAAATTTTCACACGAGTGAAATATCATACTACAGCAATAGAAAAAATCAACTTCGCGACCTAAGACAGGCAAAAATACGCATATAGACAAATACCGTACTAATTATCTTTATTGTGACTAAGAACGAACCAGATAAAATGATTTACGAACCAAAAAAACACGCAACTATGAAAATTTATTATGTACTATTTATTCTCATTTTCACTTTGGCGATTGCATTGCATTCGCAGGCACAAGAAACCGACGACAGTATGGGCAAGGAAGACTTGTTAGAAATGTCGTTAGAGGAATTAATGAACATCAGCATTACGTCGGCCTCCAACATTGACGAATCGTTGAGCAGGGCTCCTGCAACAATTATCATTATCAGCGCAAAAGAGATTGAAGAGCGCGGATATACAGAGTTTTACGATGTACTGAACGATTTACCCGGATTTGATTTATCAAGAGCTTTTGGGGACGACAACTATTACCTCTATGCCCGGGGTTACCGCAAAGAAACCAGCGACCAAATGCTGTTTATGATTGATGGAATTGCAATGAATCACCTTTACAGTAACAACATGAACTTGTTTGGGATGTATCCGTTATCAAACATTCAGCAAGTTGAGGTGGTTTATGGACCCGCATCAGCGATTTATGGTCCCAATGCCTTTGCTGGAGTTATAAACATTATTACAAAAAAAGAGGGTAATTCTACGGTGTCAATGCATTATGGCGAAAACAATACGTTGATTGCAGACATGAATTACAACAAAAAAGTAAACGATGTAAACATTAGTTTCACTGGCCGATTCTATGACACCGATGGATACGATTTCTCCAATCGAACATCGGCACTCGATGCCCGGTTATACAACGACACAACATTGTGGGGGCCATTTGCAAATACAGGTTTTACCGGATATCAGAGCCCGATTAAATCGCATTTTCTCTCGGGGTCGATGAACTATAAAGGATTAACGCTGGGGTTTATCAACTTTTTGTACGAAACCGGATATGGTGCAGAGTGGCCGGGCGACAAGGTGCTAAATGCAGAGAGCTGGGGATTCGACGAAATGACCTACTTTGCTAAATATGAAGCGCAACTGAAAGTGCCTTCGGCAACCAACCCAATTAACTCAAAAACATTATTAAAATACCGACAAAGCGGACACCCGTCCAGCTCGTTATTTTTAGAAAGATATAGTATTCCGGGTGCCGATGGTAGTGACTCCATTTATGGTGCGGATGCCAGTTATTGGCAAACAACAAACCAATCGGTTTCGTTCTTTCAAGATTTCTCTTATACGCACGATCAGCTCTTTTCTGTTAATGCAGGTATAAAATACGAAAGACGAACACTTCAAGGGGAGTATAACGAAAATTATGGTGCCTTTGATACTTCGGATACCATTGGCGACTATACGTTTCCCGAACTATCTGACCGGGAAATTACGAAACACAACCACTTTATAATGCAGGATTACGGAGCTTATGCCCAATTAAAACTTACGCCAATCGAAGAGCTAGACATCATTACCGGATTACGGTACGACAAGAACAGTATTTTCGGCGATGTACTAAATCCCCGTCTCGGAATGGTTTATGAGCCCATTGATGGATTGGTTTCAAAAATCTTTTACGGTCAGGCGTATCTGGAGCCTACAGCACGAATTCTTTATGGAGGCTGGCAAGGTAGTTTGTCAAATGTTGATTTAAAACCCGAACGAATCAGAACCTACGAAGCTTCTGTTGCATACTCCAAAGGAAAATTTTCCAACAGCATAAATGGCTTCTATAATCAGGGGTACGATGTAATTGCAGGGGCAGAAAATGTGGGTGAGCGTAGAATGATGGGTTTTGAATATGCCGGAAAATTGTACATGAACAATCCCGCCTCCTTCATTCACCGCTTGAGAGCCGATCTGTATGTTTCTTACATCAACTCTGAAGAAAACCGCGACGATGGCGAGGGATGGAACCCTACCGGAAACATGGCGCCAATAAAAATTAAAGCGGTTATTACGGCCAACTTCACCAAAGATCTTTCACTAAGTTTACAAAATCGCTGGATCGATGAGATTGAAACCGTTGAAAGTAACCCAATCGAGAAAATTGATGCCTATTTTGTAACCGATGCGTTTCTTGCATACAACAATATTGGTGTAGAAGGCCTGAGTCTGGGTGTGAAAGTATATAATGTATTCGATACCGAATATTTTCATCCGGGATACCGTGATGCATCGGGTGGCGAAAACTTTGTATTTGATTCAAATAACCAACTTGAAGAGTTTACTAGCGGAAGTCAAGGATGGTATAACTCTCGACTTCCGCAACCGCTACGTACATTTATGCTCAATATGCGATTAACCTTCTAAAAAGAATACTTTTATAACACAAATACAGGGCAGCGGAAGCATAGTCAACTTCCGCTGCCTTTGTTTTTTTTCGGGAAGTTCACGTGCTATTCTTGTTTTGCTCGATCATCAATCAAAACATATGCTCCGGCTTGGGCTTTAGCTGGATCCGATAGTGGAAAATACCCACGTGAAGGCTTTCCATTTTTAAACTCTAAAGGATATTCCGTGGTCATTTGCCGATGAAAATCGCCGAAAGGCTGATCGGGCGAAAAATGCACCGCAAATTTTCCTTTGGCTCCATTGGCCAGATAGCGCTGTAACCGCAGCGCAACAATCCCCATGTTATAACGCCAATTTACCTCTACACATGGTTGAATTAAATACCGCCCATCGAAGCATATTACCATCAGATCGACACCTGCATAACCTGCGTACTTCTTAGGAATATCGAAAAATTGATAAGCATCGATTAACTGCTCCGACAATTGTTCAAGCGGCACAATATCTTGAATATCAGAAACATCTGAATTTAAAATATTTGCTTCATATTGTCCGTTGGAATTGGTTTCGAACCTCCCCACTCCTTCGTAACGAATGGTTTCTGGCGAAACATGAAAATGGAGCGAAAAATCGGTTACCCGATCAAGCAATGGCTCAACCATAATATACCCCTGCGATTTAAGCACCGCACTTATCCACTGCATATTTGAAGTATTCAGATACTCATAACGAAGAATCTGTACACCCCTACCCGATGAGCTCCATGGCGATTTAACCACAATCTGCTTCCATTCGGTCATGCACTGTTCAACATCCTGAATAGTTAAGGCAACTTTAGGCAGATGCGAGGATGGTAAAAATGGAAAATGCGACTTTTCAGCAATGTGCTTTAAAATTGCCAGCGCGGTTTGTCGGCTATAAAACGCTTTATGCCACGGCTCCCAATTGCAAATAGGCAACTTGCGAAATAGCTGCGATGTATTGCCTTTTAAATGTCGCAGTTGAAGGTGCATTGCCGGGCTCCAACCCCAAGGATCTAAAAAATCGACTTTTAACCCGTGGCAATATTCGGCATCTTTTAGTAAATCGGCTAGTGCAAATGTGGCATTTGCCCCGGGCAGCCAGTTAATTATTTGCAAAAACGCTGCTGAAGGCCGATGAGGAACCACTACCACATCATTTTTATCGGCAAACAATAAAGGCAAAAATGCAAGATCGCGCTCAAATTGCTGCAACACTTTACCCGGTTGCCATGCAACCTGACCATTGGCAACAGCCATTTCGCACGTAGGGTTAAACCAATGTAACTTACTTACAGACTGCATAATAACAGAATATAGTTTTATCTACAAAAAACAATGTACCTATTCCTAAAAATTAGATGGTGCAAAAATGCCTATTTTTTCGACATAAACTTTTATATTTACAGCTGTTTTAACCGAAATGGCCGTATTATGCAGCAAATAAATGATTTTCTTCTCACGCTTCACAGTTATCTTGGAGGGCATCCATGGTTTGTGTTTCTTTTATTGGGTACCGGACTGTTTTTTACGCTATACCTTCGTTTTCCGCAAGTCAGGTACTTTCGGCATGCCTTACGAATTGTTAGGGGTAAATACGATAAAGAGGAGGATGAAGGCGACACAACGCATTTTCAGGCATTAGCAACAGCTTTATCGGGCACTGTAGGTACCGGAAACATTGCCGGTGTAGCATTGGCCATTCATCTGGGCGGCCCCTCGGCACTTTTTTGGATGCTGGTAACAGCATTTTTTGGAATGACCCTCAAATTTGTGGAAATTACCCTATCGCATAAATACAGAGACTTTACCGAAGACGGAACCGTATCTGGCGGCCCCATGTACTACATGAGTAAACGACTAAACATGAAATGGCTGGCGGGCTTCTTTGCCGCAGCTACCATTCTTTCGTCTTTCGGGTCGGGCAGCTTACCACAAATCAACTCCATTTCGAACTCGGTGTTTGCCACATTTGGTGTAAGCCACATTATAACAGGTGCCGTTATGGCGCTGCTTTTAGGTTTTGTAATTATTGGCGGTATTAAACGCATTGCCAAAGTAACCGAAAGATTAGTGCCGGGTATGGCAGCCGTCTACATTATTGGCGCATTGGCAGTATTATCTTATAATTATGATAATTTAGGTACTTCCATTTTATCGATTTTCACAGACGTGATCGATGGCAGCGCTGCCATGGGCGGCTTTATCGGTGCCAGTTTTGCATTTGCATTTAGTAATGGAGTAAATCGCGGACTGTTTTCCAATGAAGCCGGCCAGGGTTCTGCACCCATTGCACACGCCAGCGCACGCACACAAGAGCCTGTTTCCGAAGGCCTTGTTGGTCTGCTCGAACCTTTTATCGACACCATTGTAATTTGTACGCTTACCGGCTTGGTGCTTATCTCTTCGGGGGTTTGGACAGAAAAAATCGATAACGAATTTCAGGTGACCGACCTCATTGTATTGGATAAAAGTTACACCACTGAGCATAAAGAGGATTTTAAAGAAATTCAGAACTACTTGGTTAAAGGTGAAGATATTGGAACATACACCGGAGAGCTAACAGTTACAAAAGGCCACATTTCGGAAGAGCAAACCATGCTACATGCTCGCTCTATTGCCGAAAATGTGCGAGTTTACGTTGGTGAAAATCCCTATACAGGAACACTGAAAATTAC
Organism: Salinivirgaceae bacterium; assembly: GCA_046482785.1. GTDB lineage: Bacteria > Bacteroidota > Bacteroidia > Bacteroidales > Salinivirgaceae > Salinivirga. Next base: position 775 of record JAWOEM010000474.1, on the reverse strand, counting down.
CGACGGAGTTCTAGATAACCAAAAAGGTACCATTTTATTAAAAGGAGAATCGCTGATACACAGTGCGCCCCTAACCGCCGAAGCCTTTACCCGCAGCTATTTCGGGAATTACGGCCAATACATTATTTCCATCGGTCTCATGCTTTTTGCTTTTAGCACAGCCGTGGCATGGTCGTACTACGGCGACCGCTCAGTAACGTACCTACTGGGTTCGAAATATGTAATTTGGTATAGATTGCTATACGTTGTAGCATTCTTTTTTGCCAGCTTCACCGACACCACAATCATTTGGAGTTTATCGTACCTTACCGTAGTATTCATGGCCATTCCGAACCTTTTAGGATTATTAATGCTAAGAAAAGAGGCGCGTTCGACCATAAAAAAATATTGGTTCGACTTTAAAAAAGAGAACCCGAACTACAAGAAAAGACACTAAAGGATTGTAATGAAATAAATTGAAAGTTTTAAACGAAGTTATTTTACCCAAAATCCGCAAAGAATTATACAATATCTCTTTGTATTCCTTGCGAATTAACTGCGTTGAGCTCGTCAGGCTAAACCTGACTCGGTTCGAGCTACCGTTTTTCCTTAAAAAATTGTTTCAACAATACGGCACTTTCATTGCCAAGCACGCCACCTAAAATCTCTGTTTTAGGATGCAACAATTTTCCAAACTGCGAATACCCGCGTTTCGTATCCTCGGCACCATACACAACACGCGATATTTGAGTCCAAAACGCTGCTCCGGCACACATAACACATGGTTCGAGAGTTA
>JAWOEM010000096.1:0-10880 GCA_046482785.1 Salinivirgaceae bacterium | reverse complement strand
ATAACGGAGTTGGCATAAAAAAAGAAATTATCCCTAATTTATTTAAAATTGAAGAGTCGTATTCTACCATTGGTACAGAAAAAGAAGCGGGAACCGGTCTTGGTTTAGTTTTGGTAAAAGAGTTTGTAGAAAAAAACAATGGATCGATCCAAATTGAAAGCGAGGAAGGGCAAGGTACAACTATCTATGTTGTTTTTCGCTCTGTAGAAGATGTTTCTTCGTGCGATAGGAACTGTTTAGGTTCGTTTGATGGTGTGCTGCAGGCTCTTTCAGAAAAGCGAAAAAGTGGCGTGTTTGATGTGTTTTTCAACGAGATAGAACCGATATTTATAGAGTGCTACAAATCTTATTCGAGTCGTAATGTAAATAAATTTGCGAAATTGATAAAGTCGTTTGCCAATGAATATGAGGTAAAGGAATTAATGCACTTTGCCGATAGTATCCAAAAATCGATGCAGAAATTTGATGTTAATCAGCTAAACATTTGCTTCAGCGAGTTCGATAAATTGGTTGCATACATTCATAAACAGGAAATGAGGTCATAAACGGGTTTTCTCCTACCTAAATTCCGCAAGAATTTAATTTCTCAAGGTTAAAATCCTTGCGGAATATAGGTTTGGATCTTGTTGTGTTTTCACCCTGTATGAAATAGTCAAATAGCTTGTTCCATTAGTTGGAATACATTAAATTTGCGGGCAAAAATGGTTACTTTTATTGCTTCTATCGCTGCTCTCGTTGGAGGGTATTTGCTTTACGGACGTTTTATAGCCCGTTTTTTTGGAGAAGACCCTACGCGTAAAACTCCGGCTTATGCCTTGAAAGATGGAGTAGACTTTATTCCTCTTCCGCGCTGGAAAGTTTTCTTGATTCAGTTCTTAAATATTGCAGGTCTCGGGCCAATTTTTGGTGCTATTTTAGGCGCCATGTATGGCCCCTGGGCGTATGTTTGGATAGTAGTTGGGTGCATTTTTATGGGTGGCGTGCACGATTATTTTTCGGGTATGCTATCTGTGCGAAACAGTGGAGCCAGCTTGCCCGAATTGGTGGGGAAATATCTGGGCGTATCTATGCAGCAAGTACTGCGGGTATTTACCGTGCTGTTGCTTATTTTTGTGGGAGTGGCCTTTGTAACCGGACCCGCAGGTTTGCTAAGTAAACTCACCCATGGCGGAACTACAGTCTGGTTATACGTTATTTTTGCCTATTACCTCGTGGCTACCCTGCTGCCCATCAATAAAATTATTGGGAAAATCTATCCTGTTTTTGGTATTGCGCTCCTTGTTATGGCCGTTGGGATTGGTGTTGTGCTCTTTTGGCAGGGAGCCACAGGCGCAATGCAGCTAATGGAGCTTACGCCAGCCAACCTCAAAAATTGGCATCATACGCCATCAGAAAACATTCTGTTGCCAATGATGTTTATTGTGATTTCTTGCGGTGCCATTTCGGGCTTTCATTCAACTCAGGCACCCATGATGGCACGATGCCTGAAAAATGAAAAACAAGGCAGGCACGTGTTTTATGGAGCTATGGTGGCCGAGGGAATTGTGGCCATAATTTGGGCCACAGCTGCCATGAACTTTTTTGGCGATGCCGAAGCACTCAATGTACAAATGGCTGCAATGAATTATAATCCCGCCGAGGTTGTCGATCGAATTAGCCGATCGTGGTTGGGCAATGTGGGAGCTGTATTTGCCATTATCGGAGTTATTGCTTTGCCCATTAGCACTGGCGATACGGCCTTTAGAAGCGCCAGACTAACCGTTGCCGATATGCTCTCTTTTAAGCAGCAAAGCATTTCGAGCCGATTGATTATTAGCATTCCGTTATTTATTGTGGGCTTTGTGCTTTCCCAACTCGATTTTGCCACGGTATGGAAGTATCTCGGCTTGTCGAACCAAGTGCTGGCTACGGTTGTGCTATGGATGGGCGCTGCATACCTTGCAAAAAATCGGCAAACTCATTGGTACTTAACCATTCCGGCCATGTTTATGACATTTATTGTGGTTGCCTACATTTTTGTCGCACCGCACAAAAATGGTGGTTTGGCTTTGAATCCTACCTTTGCTTACGCGATGGGCGTGGCTGTATCGTTAGCTATAACTGTGTACTTCCTTTTGCGAGGTAACTATTGGGGTACTAAATCAAACAAATAATAAGTTTCGCGAATATTATTATAGACACATAAAAAACACTATTTTAGCGCTTCGAAATAGGAGGCAATATGCCAAAATTGAAATATATAAAATTGAAATATATAAAATTGAAAAATATAAAATTGAAAAATAGGATATTATGAACAAAAAGAATTTAATTATAGAAATTGTGTTGGCTGTTTTGGTCATTTGGTTGGTTGCCGATCGGTTTATGTCGGCAGAAACAGAAACCGCAAAAGCAGAAAATACGTCAGAAGCATCTGCTTCCGGCAAAGAAACCCAATTAAAGATCGCGTACATTAATGTCGATTCGGTATTGCTCAATTACAAATTGGCGCAGGAATTAAATAAAAAACTTACCGAGCAACAAAAACAGTCGCAGCGCAACTTGGAAACAAAAATGCAGCGTTTCCAAAAAAACTACCAGGAGTTTCAGGAAAAGATGCAGCGAGGCGGATTTTTAACACAAGCCTCAGCAGAAGCACAGCAGCAAGAGTTGCTGGCAGAGCAGCAGCAGTTAGAGCAATTAAACCAGGAGCTTTCGGGCAGATTAATGCAACAGGAACAGCAGCTTAACCAAGAGCTTTTCGATACCATTTCGAATTATGTGCATAAATATAATAAGAACCGAAAATACGATTTAATCCTGAGTAACACCATGATAGGAACGGTAATGTACGGGAAAGCAGATTTAAACATTACCAATGAAGTTCTTCGTAAACTAAACGAGCGTTATGATAAACGAATGAATAAATAAAAAACGATATAGTATTTTCCAACAAGTGCCAAAACAGTGCGTTTTGGCATTTGTTGCATATAGTCACTATTAGAAAAATCCAATTTTGCCGTCTTTTATGAAGAAAGCTTCAGATGTAAGATTTTCGATATTTTGGAAGTTAAGAAATTTCGATTTTCGGGTTAACAGTTTTCAAAATAAACATAACTTGAGACATTTGAGCTTGACGAAATGCAGTTAGTGGAATTTTATAGCGGACAAAACCTATAGGCAAGTGATGGTTTTGATTATCCATTTTACCAATACAAACTAATCTGATTTAAACATGGCTTTTGCTGATAAGTATATTGAAACACAACATTTTTTAGGGCAGGCGATTTCTGTTTCGCAGTACCCTGATATTATTGTTACAATTCCGGCTGTCAATGAGCCGGGAATTCTGTCTACCTTAAATTCACTACGCGAGGCAGTAGGAGAGGAGAGCATACTCGTAATAGTTGTGGTCAATTATAGTGTGCGAGCAACAGCAGCTTCGAAAGAATATAACGAATATATTTATCGACTTTTAATGGATTATACTACGCAGATTAATCGTGATAAATTTCAGGTTGTTCCTCTGATTTTTCGCGATATGCCTCGCAAGCATGCCGGAGCAGGAATGGCCAGAAAAGTAGCTATGGATTCGGCCCTTGAAGTGTATAATGCCGTTGATAATCCAAATGGAATAATTACCTCTCTTGATGCCGATTGCTTGGTCGATCAATACTATTATTCATCTATTATCGATTGCTTTAAGCTACATCCGGACACACATTCGTTAACGTTACATTTTTATCATAACCGAAATGGAATTTCCAGAGAGCTCAATAAAGCCATTTCAGAGTATGAGTTATATCTTCGATACTATGTATTGGCGCTGCGCTATGTCGGTTTTCCTTACGCATTTCATGTTATCGGTTCTTGTTTTGCTGTTAAAGCAGGTGCATATGTAAAACATGGTGGAATGAATAAAAAGCATGCGGCTGAGGATTTTTACTTCTTGCATAAAATATTCCCCCATACAAATAACATCACAAACTATAAAACGTGTGTTTCTCCTTCGTCGCGTATTTCTACCCGCGTTCCTTTTGGTACAGGGCCTGCTGTAAAAAGCATTGTAGACAAAGGGGAGTCATACGTTGTCTATGCATTTGAAATATTTCATGAATTAAAGAGACTTTTCGATAATTTGGAGACGCTGTACACCCAAAATGCACCCCTCGAAAGTTTGGCGGGTAAGGCGTTACAAGCGTTTTTCGATGAATACGATTATCCTTCAAAACTTGACGATGCTTTGCAAAATAGCTCTTCGTTGGCCATGTTCGTGAAACGATTTATGCAACACTTTAATGCTTTTCAAATTGTTAAGTTTCTGAATTTTGCCCACGAAAGGGAATTCTATACAAAAGGCGAAGTAAGAATGGAGTTTAGGAACTACCTTTTAGCAGTTAATGAACAAGCACAAAGTAATGATCTTAATGAGCTACTGGATTTTGCGTTGATACTCGAAAAAAGAATCCTAAGCATTTAACGCCACTAGTGGTTATTGTATGTAGGGAAAAAGATATGTAAATCAAATTCCACCTCTTTTTCAATAGATTAGAGATTATTCAGAAGCGCTTAACTCACGCCTAACTCTATCAATGTCAATCGACTGGTTTATTATAATGTCTGTATTGAATTTTCGGTCGCGATATTTTGCACCTGTCTCATAAAATTCAGTGCCATCGAAGAACTGTTTCGATTGATCAATATTTCCTTTATACTTCATTTCTCCATTGGGATGAAACTGTACAAAAACCCCACTTACAGCATCATTGATAACCATCGTTAAACATTTTATTCCATCTCTTTGATACACTTTTAGAGGGCCATTCATCACACCATTTTTCAGTAATACTTCGTACAAAAGATCCCCGACAACCAACTTGTTTTCCGGACGCTTTTTTCTCAGGTTATAGGTGTAAACCTTCCAAATTCCATGTTTTTTATCATCGACATATTCTCCTGTTTTCCACAACTTTTTCCTTACAACGGTATCAAAATTATTGGTTCGAAGATTCTCAAACACCAACGTGTCGTATTTGTAATACTTCCACACCCCCTGTTTTAGCCCTCTTGAATCTGTGCGGTTCAACGCGTCATCCTCTTGTGCAAACAAAGAAAATAATGAAAAAATAAACGTTATGAGTAGAATAGTTTTGTTCATATCTTTAAAAAGCGATAAGTTTTACGTGCTGTTTAAAAGCCCCAAAATACAATTTTATGTTAAACTTTTACACTATTTTTTTATGAATTAACCAATTCGCTTTGCAGTTCCCTTGCTGGGGTCTTTGAAAAGGGGTTAGGGCATTTTCTGTTCAAGCCACTCCTGGAAGCTTTTGCGGTATACGGCGCCCACGGGAACGCGGTGCTCGCTAATGCACACTTGGTGGCGCTCAAAGCTGTCTACATAGCGGAATGCAATAATGTAGGATTTGTGTACACGGAAAAATTCATTTTCGTTCAAATGGCTGAGCATCTCTTTCATGCTTTGCAGGGTCATTATAACGCCCTTTTGGGTATGAATTTTCAGGTAATTGCCGGTGCCTTCGAAAAATAGGATGTCGGGCAGGTTTATTTTCCTGATTTCGTTGCCCGATTTTACCAGCAGGTAATCTTTGGGTTTGTCTGCAACTTGCACTTCTACGGGTTTTGCTGCATGTGTCACAGGGGTTTGCCCTTTTTTCAATAGAATCTGGTCGCGGGCTTTGATGACGGCTTTAAAAAAGCGGTCGAACTCAATGGGTTTGAGCAGGTAGTCGATAGCAGAAAATTCGTAGCTGTCCAGTGCAAACTCGCTGTAGGCTGTGCAAAACACCACTTCGGGTTTGGGTGCGGAGAGTGCGCGCAAAAACTGCATGCCTGTAAGCTCCGGCATATTGATGTCCAAAAACACCAGATCTACTGGTTTGTTACTGATAAAATTGACGGCTTCCATGGCATCGCGAAACGTGCCTTTTAGCTCCAAAAACGGAGTTTTGTTCACGTAATCGGCAAGCAATTCTAAGGCCATGGGTTCATCGTCGATGGCAATACACTGGATCATGATTGTAAGGTGTTTATGTTTAACACGGTGGTAAATGTATCTTTCCCGGATTCGGTTTTTAATTCGTAACGGCCGCTATATAGCAATTCGAGGCGGCGTTTCACGTTTTTCAGACCGATGCCGCCTTCCTGCGCCTGATTTGTTTTTTTGAAGATACTGTTTTTTACCGTAAATGTAAAATGGCCGGGCAGCACATTCAACTCCATGTGAATATAACTCGGGTTTTTTAAGCTGATGCCGTGTTTGAATGCATTTTCCACAAAAGGGATCAGCAACATGGGCGCCACAGCCACCTGTGCCACATCGCCATTCACCTCAAAGCAGATATCGATGGGGTCATTGGCCGAAAAACGCCGCTTTTGCAGTTCAATATAGTTTTTGAGGTACTCCATTTCTTTGGCCAACATAATGTGCTCCACGTTAGTATCGTAGATCATGTAGCGCATCATACCCGAAAGATGCGAAATGCCATTAGCAGTGGGCATGTCGTTGTTTTTTCGTGCCGACACATAGAGGTTATTCAGTGTATTGAACAAAAAGTGCGGATTGATTTGCGATTTCAGGAACTGCACCTCCATGCGCAGGTTCTCTTCACGCAGCATGCGGCGGTTTTTATCGGTAGTCATCCAGCTCTGCATAAAAAAGTAACCGATGACAATGGGCATCATTACAAAATTGAGTAAAAAGTTGGCCAGCATGATGTGGTGAAATTTTGCAGGATTCGACACTTCATGATTTTCAACAACCAGAGTATCAATACCCACCTCCACTGTAGTAATGACTGCGTACAGCAATAGTGCGCCTACCACGGCCATCAACATACTGAAACGTTTTTGCAGGCGGGGCATCAGAAAGTATACACTGCCGTAAAAAATCACCATATTTAGAGCCACGCCATAATACAGGGGATAAAAAACCTGAAAGTCGGCTTTTCTGAAGACTCCCAACACAAAATCAGCATCCTGCATTTCAGCAAAAATAATTGGTAAAAGCCAGAACAGAGCGTGAAATGTAATGGTGAGTGTACGTCGTGTATTAAGTTTCATGGTACTGTTATTTTTCAGGTAAACATTGAAGAATACTCCAAAACTAGTTTTAAATGTATAAATAAATGCAGCCAATATACAAAACCATCATAAAAATATGTGAAAGGGTTCATTGGATGGATAAAACACGTTTATAAAGAGAAGTGAAAGGGTTGTCAGTTTATTGTTGTGGTTTGAATAATAGAGTTGCACTGCCAATGAGCGTCCAATACTTTTGACCCATAATCGCACCATAACCTTAAAACCTAAAACCAAATTAAAATTTTAGCACCATGAAACGTACATTCATCATTTTACTCGTACTGATAAGCTCACTGACTTTTCAAAGCTTTGCACAAACTGATTATGAACCGCTCAGAGCGGAGTTCAGGGAAAAAATTGACAAAACTATGCGCAAAAATGATATTGTGGGCGCATCGGTTGTCCTCGTGGTAGACGATAGTATTGTGTGGCATGAGAACTTTGGCTACACGCACGAGGAGCAAGAGACGCCTGTAAATAATCAAACACAGTTTAAACTGGGCTCAGTTACCAAAATTTTCACCGGCACCGGCAGTATGCAAATGGTTGAGCAGAATCGCCTCGATCTTGATGCACCGGTAAAAAACTACGTGCCTGATTTTAGCATGAAAACCCGTTTTGAAGATGCTCCGGCCATCACCTCGCGTATGGTATTGACGCACCATGCCGGTATGCCCAGCGATATTTTCAGGGGGTTTGAATCTGACAAGCCGGAGCCTTACACCAAAGAACTCGATTACCTGAACTTGGAGTATGCAACATTTCCGCCCAATACCATCCATTCCTATTCGAATCCTGGATTTAACTTTATGGGTATTTTGCTCAGCCGTATTTACGGTAAAAGCTACATGGACATGATGCAGGAAACCATTTTTGATCCCTTGAACATGGATGCATCGGGCTTTTGGGGTATTTCAAATGACAGCAATCTGAGCCCGTCATACAACGGTAAAGGCAAACCAGTTCAGGAAAAATACATTCGTGAAGTACCTGCCGGATCAATGGTAAGTACCACAAAAGATCTTGCCACATTCATTAAAAACATGTTGCCGGAAAATGCAACCAATACAATTTTACAAAAATCAACCATTGAGCAGATGATGGAAACCCAAAATGATGACGTAGCCCTTGATTTCGATGATGAGTACGGCATTGTTTGGATGAAACGCAACAATAATAAATGTGGCGTAATAACCCATCATGGCGGAGCTACTTTTTACCAGCGTGCCATGCTGGCTTTGGCGCCCGAAACAAATATGGGCGTTGCAATTCTCACAAACAGCGAAAATGGAAATCGTATGTGCTATTTGTATGATGATATTTTAAATCGTGCAGCAGAGCTCAATGAACGTGTTGTTGAAAACGATCAGCCTAATACGGAAAAACCGCCTCGTAAAAAAATGAAGTTATCAGACAAGCATCTTGCTCAATTTGAAGGATACTATGGTCATGCAGCTGGTTTAACCAACTTAAAAGAGAAACGGGGTAAGTTACATGGCAAATTAGACAAATACAGAATGGTGCTGATTCCGGTTGATTCATCCACGTTTATTCCCCGCATTAAGTTGTTGGGGCCCATTGGTTTCAAAATAAGATCGGTACGGTTTCATGTTGAGAAAATCAATGGAATGACACTGCTTGTGCAGGAGCAGGTTAAAAGCGGCTCGAAAGATGTAATTGCCCGAAAAAGACCCCGACCCGGCTTTACTCAGGCATGGAAAGAGAGAGTCGGTCGATATGAAATTGTAAACCACAAGCCGGAAGATTTTAAACTATGCAAAAATTTTGAAATCAAGTCTGTAAACAATTCACCTGTATTTTCCTATCAAATAACGGTTCAATATGCACCTAAGATTGAGCCCGCATTAATAATTGAAAATAACCAAAGAGCATATATTACCGGGTTGGGCCGCCAGGGCGGTTATGCTTTACAAGCTAAAAAAGACGAAAACGGCGAGGAGTACCTGTATTTTTCCGGGTTTAAATTAAAACGGATTGAAAACTTATCTGATTGAAGAAAATGGTTGCCCGAAAAGGTGAGGCTAATACATAGACTTACTATTTCAGGCTTTTTGATTCTAAAGCCGCCGATTATCAATTTATTGATGGTCGGCGGCTTTAGATGTATAGTAAAACAAGATGCCGTCAAACGAACACCGTGAGAGGAGCATATTGATAAATATCAACTATATGTTTCGTTTTTTCAATCTGTAAATATATTTCATTACTTTTGTAAGTGATTACTTACATATATTGCAATTATGAATAAAAAGAACATCATTTTACAGGCCGCACTAGAACTGTTCGCCAAAGAAGGGTTTAATGCTACATCTACCCGTAAGGTAGCTTTGAGAGCTAATGTTTCTGAGGGACTTATTTTTAGGCATTTTAAAAATAAAAATGGACTGTTAGAGGCTATCTTAAGCGAGGGTGAAGAAAAAGCAAAGTTGCTGTATGCCGATATTGTATTTGATCCGGAGCCACAGAATGTAATAGTAAAGACGATTGATTTGGGGCGAAAATTTATGGATTCTTTAGAAATATCGGACTTTTGGAAGCTGCAATATAAAATAAAATGGGAGGTGGAGCACTATAACCAGACCAAAATGGAACCATTAGAATTAGCACTTGCCAATGCGTTTGCAAAACTTAACTACGATAAACCAAAAGAAGAAGCGCAGTTTTTGTTGATATATCTAGACGGTTTAGCAACCCGCTATTTTCTTCAAAAGGAGTTTGATGCTGAAAAAGCAATCCAGTTTTTACATCAAAAATATAAACAATAATATAGCTGTGCTGTTTGGTGAGTAATTACTTACTAAAATTAAAGAAAGAAATTATTATGAAAAACGTTGCATTAATTACAGGAGCATCATCAGGTATTGGTAAAGAGCTAGCGCATATTCATGCTAAAAAGGGCGGAGATATGGTTGTTGTAGCCAGAAGCAGTGATAAGCTAAACGAACTTAAACATGAATTGGAGGAAAAGTATAAAATTACTGTTATGATAATTGCCAAAGATTTAACTCAACTCAATGCTGCCCGTGAAATTTACAGCAGTGTAAATAAAGAAGGTGTAGAAATTGAATATTTAATGAATAATGCGGGCTTTGGTGGTATTGGAAAGTTTCATGAGCGTGACTGGGAAAAAGATGAAGCCATGATTAACCTTAATATATTAGCACTAACGGCTTTAACCCGTTTGTTTTTACCCGCAATGGTAGAACGGAATCATGGACGTATACTTAATGTGTCGTCTACAGCCAGTCTTATGCCGGGGCCGTTGCAGGCAGTATATTATGCTTCAAAAGCTTATGTAACCTCATTTAGTAATGCTATTGCTGAAGAGCTATCTGATACAAATGTTACAGTAACCGCCTTATTGCCGGGAGCTACAGAAACCGAATTCGGAGCCATTTCCGGAATGGATAAAACAGAACTTTTCGATAAAACAGCCAGTGCAGAAACAGTTGCAAACAAGGGATATAGCGCTATGATGAAAGGCAATTTGAATGTAATTGCCGGCCTGCCCCGGTCATTAAAGATTATGATGAAATTGATCCCGTTTATGCCTAAAAAAGCCATGCTAAAACAGGTTCGTAAAATGCAGGAAGAGAAGTGAATTTGAGGGGTGGGCTTTTCGTATCCTTTAGTCTAATTTGAGACTGTTTATAAAGCCGGAAGGTGTTCTGTGGATAAACTTGATTTTCAAGGCATGCGAAACTCAAAAATCGTTGAGTCAGCGATTAATGGGGATGATGTGGGTTTGAGTGAGCGTAACGCAGAAAATGGAGTAT